>JBKQTS010000214.1:0-140872 GCA_052143075.1 Syntrophobacteraceae bacterium
CCGGTTATCGCGATTTCGCGAGCCGGGCAGGCACTGAAGGGAAAACTGTTGATTGAAGGTAGTTTAACGTTTTGTGGGGCGGACTTTCCAGCCTGCCCCACATCTGAATCGACAGCATTGCCTTCAGTGCCCAATGCTGTTGACTTAAGAACAAACCGAATCAGATGTGGGGCAGGCTGGAAAGTCCGCCCCACAAAACGTTAAACTACCTTCAATCAACAGTTTTCCCTTCAGTGCCTGCCCGGCTCGCGAAATCGCGATAACCGGCTTGACTGTAATTCTTCCAGGGCCTGGCCGGATCACCAACTCCACACTTAGAAGGGATTACCTGTCTGTGTTACGGTCAAAGATAATCTTGCAACCCTTGCCCGTGGTGATATATATGCCTGATTCAAATCCAGTCCGGGAAGGATTTCGAAGGCCATGGGCATCGTCCGTAGCCGCCTCAAATCCATGATAGCCGAGGCCCTGCCGTCTGTTATCGGGAATCGGGAAATGAAGGCGGAAATCAACGTTGAACTAGAAATACCCAGAAGTTCAGAGCACGGGGATTACGCCTCCAATATCGCTCTTGGTCTGACCAGGCAGTTGAAGCGAAATCCCAGGCAGATCGCCTCTGAAATCGTCGCTAACCTTAATGATTCCGACTGTATACTCGAAAAGGTCGATATTGCCGGGCCGGGCTTCATCAATTTTTTCATCAAACCGTCGGCGTGGTATGGAATTATCCGCGAGATCCTGGACAATCCCAAACAGTACGGAAGGCTTGAAATTGAAGGAGGTCCGAAGGTCCAAGTGGAGTTTGTAAGCGCTAACCCTACCGGGCCGCTTCATATTGGTCACGGCCGGGGGGCCGCCATAGGCGACGTGCTGGCAAACATTCTCCAGGCCCGCGGTTTCCAGGTCCAGCGCGAGTACTATATAAACGACGCCGGAAATCAGATGGACACTCTGGGCCGAAGCCTCTATTTCCGCTATCGGCAGGAGCTTGGCGAAACTATCGAGTTCCCCGATAACCACTATCGGGGTGATTATATGCGGGAGCTTGCGCGGGACTTCATGCGGGACCAGGGGGACCGCTATCGCAAAACCCCTTTGGAGGATGCATACCCGGTTTTCACCGATTACGCCTCCATGAGCATCCTCGATGGAATTAAAGAAGATCTTGACATCTTTGGGGTGCATTTCGACAACTGGTTCAGCGAGCGGGAACTACACGACAGGGATTCCATCAAAAAGACGATCGAATACCTCAGAGAGCGCGGTTTTATCTATGAGGAAGAGGGGGCCGTCTGGTTCAGGAGCACTGCATTCGGTGACGAAAAAGACCGCGTTGTAGTGCGGGCAAACGGCGCGAGCACCTATTTTGCCGCCGATCTGGCATACCATCTGGACAAATTCGAACGCGGTTTTGAATCGGTAATAGATATATGGGGCGCGGATCACCACGGGTATGTGGACAGGATGCGGGCAGGGGTGCAGGCTATCGGGCGGAGGGCGGATGACCTGCGGATCGTTCTTGTTCAACTGGTAAACCTGTTGCGTGGGGGCGTGCCGATGGCAATGAGCACCCGGGGGGGCGAGTTCGTCACGTTGCGTGAAGTTATCGATGAGGTCGGAAAAGACGCGACGCGCTTTATTTTCCTTACTCGTCGCACGGACAGCCCGCTTGATTTCGACCTCGAGGTCGCAAAAGCCCAGAGCAATGATAATCCCGTCTTTTACGTGCAATATGCTCACGCGCGCCTTTGCAGCGTCTTCGAAGTGGCGCGGGACCGTGGAGTTGAATTTGATTGGCGCTCGATAAACGATGAGACGCTCCACCTCTTGCAGGTCCGGCAGGAATTTGAGATAATCAAGCTGCTCGGGGAATACCCGGAGGTCGTTTGCGAATGCGTGAGATCACTCGAGCCGCACTATATCCCGTATTATCTGAATCAGCTTGTGTCGCTTTTTCACAGCTACTACCATGACAACCGTATCCTGAGCGAGGATGTCGGACTGACCAAGGCGCGGCTTTGCCTCGCTCTGGCGATAAAAGAAGTTATCGGAAACGCACTCATGCTTCTCGGGGTGACGGCGCCTCAGAAGATGTGAAGGCCGTTGGGAGCATGGATGCACACAAACCGGTTTTACCCTGAGGAGGGTTACATACTGAGCCTCAGCTTTAGCCGTGTTTCCGGATGGAGACCACCGACAGGGGGAAGGACTAATGGCTCGCCCGAAGCTTGTCGTCGTAAACACTGATCTGGACGAACACCCCCGCTCTTTTTCGGACGGGAGGGGATACCGCTTAGACCTGAGTAGAAATAAACTGGTTTTCTATGCGCTGAGCTTTGTTCTGTCCCTTTGTTTCATGTTCGCTCTGGGAATTTTTGTGGGCAGGGGAGTTTCCATGGTAAGGCCGGATGATTTTTCCATGAAGGGTCGATTCCTGCGATTCCTGGGACTGGAGAAACAGACCGGCCAGCCTTTCCCGAAGGCTGCCGCAACCTGGGAAGACCCCATGAAGATGCTCGAATCGCTGAACTACTATGACGATTTGACCCATAAAGGCGGAACGCCCATAGATGCAGCCCCGAAGGCAATCGAACCCGCCCCTGCTGTCCCTGTTCCTGAACCGGCGAAAGAACCCGTAAAACGCGCAGCCGCGCCCAGGCAGCCAGTCGAAAAACCACCCGCCTCCCAGCCGGAAAAGCTGCGGACGGCTGGACTTGCTTCCGGGCAATATACGCTGCTGGTGGCCTCAATGAGAGAATCTGACGCGCAGGTTCTGATCGACAAATTGAGGACCAGGGGGTATGCGCCCCGCGTTGAGTCGCTTGACTTCGGGGCCGCCAAATGGACCCGCATCCTCATTGGTTCTTTTCCCTCCCGCGAAGCCGCTATAACGTTCGCCGACGAGTTCAACAGGAAGGAGAACCTGGAAGCCCTGGTCATGAGCAGTTCGAACTGAGCAGGAAGCAGGGAGCAGATTCAGGAAGCGAATTCGGGGTATCGACTTATGGAGCGTCAAATGCTGGAACGGGTATTTCCGTTCCTTCAATGGTGGCCATCCGTCAATCGGCGTACATTGCAGGCGGATTTGATGGCTGGGGTCACAAATGCGATTGTGGTCCTTCCCCAGGGGATCGCTTTCGCCTCAATTGCAGGAATGCCGGCGGAGTACGGCCTATATGCCGCCATCGTGCCGGCGGTTATTGCCGCGTTTTTCGGGTCGTCCTTTCACCTCATCTCCGGTCCTGTCACCGCCATATCAATTGTCATATTCTCGAAGGTCAGCACTCTGGCCGTCCCATTCACCGGTCAGTACATTAAGTTGGCTCTCACCATGACTTTGATTGCAGGCGCTTTCCAACTGTTGCTGGGTCTCGCCCGGTTGGGGGCCCTGGTTAACTTCGTATCGCTTTCGGTATTGGTGGGATTTACCTCCGGGGCCGCCTTGCTCATTGGAATCAGCCAGCTAGGCAATGTTATGGGAGTTCCTGCCGCGCAGGGAAGCTCTGTCCTGGACATAGTGACAGACCTGGTCAGGTTGCTGCCCCAAGCCAACCCCTACGCGATTCTGGTAGCCCTGGTCACCCTTGTGGCAGCCGCGTTGCTGAGGCGTTTGCGGCCTCGCTGGCCCGGGCTGGCAATAGCGATGACGCTCGGAGGCATCCTTGCCGTGCTGATAGACGGGAAACCCCATCACCTGAAATTTGTAGGGGCCTTGCCGGCCAGCCTGCCTCCGTTTTCGTTGCCCGACCTCTCAAGCGGCGCTTTACGCAAGCTCGTCCCCGGCGCCATGGCGGTGGCGATGCTCGGACTTGCCCAGGCAATTTCCAGTGCACGCTCCATAGCCACGCTCTCCCATCAGAGGATAGACAACAATCAGGAGTTCATCGGGCAAGGGCTCTCAAACGTCGTGGGAAGTTTCTTTTCGAGCTTCGCCGCCTCGGGGTCCTTCACGCGCACGGGAGTAAACTACGATGCGGGGGCGAAGACGCCGATGGCAGCCGTTTTCGCTGCATTGAGTCTTCTTATGATGCTGTTTGTAGTCGCTCCCTTGACTGCTTATCTTCCGGTCGCCTCAATGGGCGGCGTATTGCTGCTGGTATGTTACAACCTCGTGGATCTGCGTCAGATCAGGGCGATCTGGGCGGCCAGCAGATCGGAATCGGCGGTACTGATTGTCACTTTTTTGTCGACGCTGCTGTTGGACCTCGAATTCGCCATTTTTCTGGGAGTCATGCTGTCCCTGCTTCTCTATCTCAATCGTACCTCTCATCCTCAATTTACGACCGTGATTCCCAGGTATACGGGCGACGTCAGCACATTCGTCGATGCCTGCGAACCGCAGATCAGTGAATGCCCTCAACTCAAGATCATCCGGCTTGACGGTTCAATATTTTTCGGCGCCGCAAATCACATATCCGAGATGCTGCACAACATAACGAAGCAAAACCCCGAGCAGTGTCACATCCTGATCGTAGGAAGCGGCATCAACTTCGTCGACGTGTCCGGGTGCGCAATGCTTTTCGAGGAAAGCCGTTCGATGTATCTGGAAGGCAGACAGCTCTACCTGTGCTCGTTAAAGGATTCAGTCATCGAGACCCTGGAGCGGGGAAAGTGCCTCAGAAGGTTCGGCCTGGAGCACATTTTTGGCTCCAAAAGAGAGGCCCTCGAAAAAATAGTCCCGCAACTCGATCCCGAACGATGCCGCATGTGCCATCTGCGTTTGTTCAAAGAATGCGAACTTGCCCCAAGCCCTGAAACGCTGAATAAATATCCTCCGTGCTGTGTGTTGGATGAAAACGTGGAGTAGTATTCTTCTCCTTATTGTTGCTGTCAATTAACCCTAAGCTCTTTGCCTGCCCACTCTATTTCACGCAATTTGAACTTCATGATCTTGCCGGTAGCCGTCTTGGGCAGTTCTCCGAATTGCACTGACTTGGGGGCCTTAAAACGAGCAAGGTTCTGTTTGCAATGATCGATGATCTCCTGTTCCGTTGGGTTGGTTCCCGTCTTGGGCACCACAAAGGCCTTGGGCACTTCCCCCCATTTATCGTCCGGTACTGCAATAACGGCTACTTCCAGCACGTCGGGATGTTGAAAGATGACGCTTTCCACCTCGACAGTCGAGATGTTTTCGCCCCCGCTGATAATGATGTCTTTTTTACGATCCATGATCTGCACGTAGCTATCCGGATGCACTACGGCCAAGTCCCCGCTGTGAAACCACCCCCCGGCGAAAGCTTCATCAGTTGCCCCGGAGTCTTTGTAGTACCCTAGCATGACGTTGTTGCCCCGCATGACGATTTCCCCGATGGTCTTTGCATCTCGAGGGACGGACGTCAAGGTAAGCGGTTCCGCTACATCCACTACATCCATATGTTGAGCATGAACATAGGGGACTCCCTGACGGGCTTTTATCCTTGTTTTTTCATCGACAGAGAGGCCGTCCCACTTGGCCTGCCATTCGCAAATACTATGAGGCCCGTAGGTTTCGGTTAAACCGTATACCTGGGTGACATCAACCCCAAGGCTCTCCATATTCTTGATAACGGTGGGCGCCGGCGGTGCTCCCGCGGTTATTACGTTAAGCTGCCGCTTGAACTTGATATCTTTTGCGCCCGGGAAGTTGGCCATGCCTATCAGGATCGTAGGCGCGGCACAAAGGTGGGAAATACTCTCCCTTTCGATAACACGGTAAATTTCGTCCGCAACAACCCTTCGCAGGCAGACGTGAGTACCCCCGACAGCCGTAACGGCCCAGGTAAAACACCATCCGTTGCAGTGGAACATCGGCAGTGTCCACAGATAGTTCGATTGGGAGTTAAGACTGAATTCGACGGCTTCTCCCAGCGCATTCAGGTACGCTCCGCGATGATGGTACATTACGCCTTTTGGCAGTCCGGTAGTGCCGCTGGTGTAGTTAATGGTTGCAAGCTGATATTCATCGTCCACCACTGGTTCTATTGGCGCATCTGATCCCGTCTGCAGGAATTGCTCGTATTCCATTCCGGTGAGCGGCATTTCATCGCTCACATCGCAGATGTTGACCACTGTTGTGATATTAGTGAGATCTTTCATAATAGATTTGATTACATGTGCAAATTCATTATCCACAAGGATAACTTTTGAATCGGAGTGATTGATTATATAGCCCACCTCTCTGGAAGACAACCGTATATTGATGCTTACGAGTGCGGCGCCAATCATTGGGACTGCGTAGTGAGCTTCCAGCATGGCAGGGATGTTTGGACACATAAAGGCAACCTTGTCGCCTTTGCCTATTCCCACCTTTCTCAGGGCGTCGGCCAAGCGGTTAACCCTGTTGTAGAATTCCTGATACGTATAGCGCTTGTCTTCATAGACAACAGCAACTTTATCCGCAAAGATTGATGCGCTGCGGCTCAGGAAATTGACAGGAGTGAGGACATCGAAATAGACCTTCTTGTGATCTACAGACATACTGTTTCCTCCCTTCATTGAGTGTTAAGCATCAGTTGCCAAGGGGAAGTGTGCACCCACCGTGTCACTCTATTTTAAAGACCGCCCCTCGGAGCAATGCCTTAAATCAACAACATCGGGGCAGATGCCCTATCCCCCGCGGGCGGAATTTCTTGAACCAGGATCGATAACGATTGAGGAGGGGAGAAATAATATCCAGGAGGATGTCAACTGCGTTATAATACAAGATCAATGGGTGGAACGCAGCATAAATTTTACTGACCTCAGACTATAATTTCATGACCCGCGAAGCCCCTAAACCATTAAAAGAGATTCTCCACGGGCGGCTGGCCCGGTGGGACCTCAGAGGCTTTGGCGGGGCTCGATCACCGATCTCGACGCTATCCCTGAACTGTCGATGACCAGAGGCGGGCGGCACAGGCAGGATCGATCTCGACGCTGTGCGAGGTGCCGAGATTGTGTGCGCCTCCGCGCTAAAATCCCCCCTACCCCCTTTAGGGGGGATCTCAATTTCCTTGCCATGACGAAAACATTCCGGCTAAACGCTTCGTGCAGCGTAGAGAAAGGATTGTCCCTTCTTACCGAACAGAAACCCCGGATCGGGTCGGGGGACGGCTCTCGCGGGGCGCGGAGTTCTGATAAAGTGAAATTCTCCTACGTTCATCCGGTGTCTTATTGCTGTCAATTGACCCTACTCTTTTTGCCTGCCCACTCTTTTTCACGCAATTTGAACTTCATGATCTTGCCGGTAGCAGTCTTGGGCAGTTCTCCGAATTCCACTGACTTGGGAGCTTTAAAATGAGCAAGGTTCTGTTTGCAATGATTGATGATGTCCTGTTCCGTCAGGTTCTTTTCCGGCTTGGGCATCACAAAGGCCTTGGGCACTTCCCCCCATTTATCGTGCGGTATTGCAATAACGGCTACTTCCAGAACGTCAGGATGTTGATAGATGACGTTTTCCACCTCGACGGTCGAGATGTTTTCGCCACCACTGATAATGATGTCTTTTTTACGATCCATGATCTGCACGTAGTTATCCGGATGCACTACGGCCAGGTCACCGCTGTGAAACCACCCCCCTTCGAAAGCATCGTCAGTTGCCTTGGGGTCTTTGTAGTACCCGAGCATGACGTTGTTGCCCCGCATGACGATTTCCCCTATGGTTTTTGAATCTCGTGGGACGGATTTCATGGTAAGCGGATCCACTACATCCATATGGTGAGCAGTAACATAGGAGACTCCCTGACGAGCTTTTATCCCAGCCTTTTCATCAACAGAGAGGCTATCCCACTTGGACTGCCATTTGCATATACTATGAGGCCCATAGACTTCGGTTAAACCGTATACCTGGGTGACATCAACCCCAAGGCTCTCCATATTCTTTATAACAGTGGGCGCCGGCGGTGCTCCAGCGGTTATTACGTTAAGCTGCCGCTTGAACTTGACATCTCTTGCGCCCGGGAAGTTGGCCATGGTTATCAGGATGGTAGGTGCGGCACAAAGGTGGGAAATACTCTCCTCTTCGACAACACGGTAAATTTCGTCCGCAACAACCTTTCGCAGGCAGACGTGAGTGCCTCCGACTGCCGTAACGGCCCAGGTAAAACACCATCCATTGCAGTGGAACATCGGCAGTGTCCACAGATAGTTCGATTGGGAGTTAAGACTGAATTCGACGGCTTCTCCAATGGCATTGAGGTACGCTCCGCGATGATGGTACATTACACCTTTTGGCAGTCCGGTAGTGCCGCTGGTGTAGTTAATGGTTGCAACCTGATATTCATCGTCCACCACCGGTACTATTGGCGCATCGGATCCCGTCTGCAGGAATTGTTCGTATTCCATTCCGGTGAGCGGCATTTCATCGCTAACATCGCAGATGTTGACCACTGTTTTGATATTAGTGAGATCTTCCATAATAGGTTTGATTACATGTGCAAATTCATTATCTACAAAGATGGCTTTTGAATCGGAGTGATTGATTATATAGACCATCTCCCGGGAAGACAACCGTATATTGATGCTTACGAGTGCTGCGCCAATCATTGGGACTGCGTAGTGAGCTTCCAGCATGGGAGGGATGTTTGGACACATAAAAGCAACCTTGTCGCCTTTGCCTATTCCAACTTTTCTCAGGGCGTCGGCCAAGCGGTTAACCCTGTTGTAGAATTCCTGATACGTATAGCGCTTGTCCTTATGCACAACAGCAACTTTATCGGTAAATATTGATGCGGATCGGCTCAGGAAATTGACAGGAGTGAGGACATCGAAACAGACTTTCTTTGGATCTAAAGACATACCGTTTTTCTCCATTAATTAAGTGTTAAGCATCAGTTGCCACGGGGAAGCGCTTACCCAACGCGCCATTCTATTCTAGAGGCAACCCTTCGGGACAATGCTTTAAATCAACGCATCGGGGCAGATGCCCCATCCCCTGCGGCCGAAATTTTTTGAACCAGGATCGATAACGACTGAGAAGAGGAAAAATAGTATCCAGGAGGACGCCGACAGCGCTATAATACTGGATCAATAGGTGGAACGCAGCGCAAATTCTACTAACCTCAGACTATAATATCAAGACCCGTGAAGCACCCTGACCATTAAAAGGGATTCTCCAGCGTCGAGTGAACAGATTATCCCTCCTTTCCGAACAGAAACCTCACGGGGCGTTGAATTCTGATAAGGTGAAATTCTCCTACGTTCATCGGTGTTTCGGGATGGAGACTTGCTGGTGTTCATCGCACTCAAATGACTGTGCCTCGGGCATCTCGAGGTCGCTCACTTCCTCCCGATCGCTCCCGGCCTCCATCTTCCGCCCTCAGTCCTCGCGTCTTCCACCCTCCGTTTCAGGGTTTTCCTTGACTTTTGTTTGCGCCATCTCTAAAAATACTCGATTGTCCTGAAATTTTGATGGTTATCGGGGAAAAGATGGAAAGTATTCAAGCCGTTAGAGGCATGAACGATATATTGCCCGACGAAGCGGGCTGGTGGCAGGGCGTTGAAAACACGGCGCGGGAGGTGCTCGAAAACTTCGGCTACCGCGAAATAAGGACCCCTGTTGCGGAGAAGCTGGAGCTTTTCGCGCGCAGCATCGGGGAGAGCACCGATATAGTCGAAAAAGAGATGTATGCCTTCGAGGATCGCAACGGCGAATGGCTCGCCCTGCGTCCGGAGGCCACGGCTTCAATCGTGAGGTCCTATGTCCAGCATTCGCTCCATAGCGATTCGGCCCTCCGGAAGCTCTATGAAATAGGTCCGATGTTCCGGCATGAACGTCCTCAGAAGGGCCGCTATCGGCAGTTTCATCAGATCGACGCCGAGGTTTTCGGCACAGACAGCCCGATGATCGATGCCGAAATGATGCACATGCTGAGCCTGTTAATGGACCGGATCGGTATTTCCGGGGCCATCTTGAACATCAACACGCTTGGGTGTCCTGAGTGCAGGCAGACTTACAGGGAAATCCTGAAGGATTTTCTCACGGCAAAAGGGGAGCAGTTCTGCGCGGACTGCCTTCGCCGCAGGGAAACCAATCCGTTGCGTGTGTTCGACTGCAAGGTCGAAAAGTGTCGGGCACTGCTCGAAAGCGCTCCCATGCTGATCGATTACATCTGCGAAGACTGCCGCGCGCACTTCGATGCGGTGAAGGATTATTTGGAGAAGCTTGGGACGCGCTATGCGGTAAATCCCCGAATTGTTCGCGGCCTGGACTATTACATGCGGACAACTTTCGAGCTGATTACAGACCGTCTCGGCGCCCAGAACGCAATTGGAGGAGGGGGCCGCTACAATGGCCTGGTGCGCGATCTGGGCGGACCCGACGTTCCGGCGATCGGGTTTGCTATCGGGATGGAACGGCTTATTATGCTGCTTCAGCAGGAGCAGCGGAAAAAGGTTCGCGCGCCACTTTTTTTTATCGCGAGTTTGGGCGAGGAGCCACGTGCGAGTGCTTTTGAACTTGTTCAGCGGCTTCGCGGGCGTGGTCTGGAGGCCGAAATGGATTACGAGGGGCGCAGCCTCAAAAGCCAAATGCGCCGTGCCGATAAATCGGGGGCAAGGTATGTTCTCATCCTTGGCGAAGACGAGCTGATTCGGCGCCAGATCCAGTTGCGCGACATGAAAACCAAGACTCAGACGTCATTGCCCCTGGACGATCTGGTTGAGTCGATGCTCAGGATTGATTCGGAAACAATTGAACGGTAGCTGCCGTAAAATAAGTCTTATAGTCCTATAAGACCCGTTTGAAGTATTTTGCAGGAGGAACCCCTGGTGAATTTGTTTGAACCCCCGACTGGGAATGAAATTACAGACGCTCAAGAAAGGCCGGTTGTTCTCGACCAGCTTGGCGGATGGCGAAAGACGGCGGACTGTAACAGCCTGAGGGCTGAGGACGTCGGCCGGGAAGCCGTATTGATGGGATGGGTGCAGAGGCGGCGCGACCATGGCGGGCTAATATTCGTTGATTTGAGGGACAGGGAGGGAATCACCCAGGTCGTCTTTGACCCGCAGATCGGCGAGGAAGCGCACGAGCGCGCCGGAGGCCTTCGGAGTGAGTATGTCATAGCAGTTAAAGGAAAGACGCGCTTTCGCCCTGAGGGAATGGCCAATCCAAAGCTGCCTACCGGGGAAATCGAAGTCGCAGCAACGGAGCTGCGGATACTCAACAGATCCAAAACGCCTCCGTTCCAGGTTGAAGACGACGTGGAAGCAAGCGAGAACATACGTCTCAAATACAGATATCTCGATTTGCGCCGGCCGAAGCTCTTTCATAACCTGCTCCTAAGGCACAATATCGCCCGGTTGACGCGTGACTACTTCAACGAGTTGGGCTTCATCGAGGTTGAGACCCCGGTGCTTACGCGCAGTACGCCTGAAGGGGCTCGAGACTACCTGGTGCCGAGCCGGGTCAACACCGGAAAATTTTTCGCTCTGCCTCAGTCGCCCCAACTTTTCAAGCAGATTCTCATGATTGCCGGTTTCGAGAGATACTATCAGATCGTCAAGTGCTTCCGTGACGAAGACCTGCGGGCGGACAGGCAACCTGAGTTCACTCAGCTCGACCTGGAGATGTCTTTTATACGCGAAGAAGACATTTTCGATATGATCGAAGGCTGGCTGGATCGGATATTCCGAGAGCTGAAAGGTTTTTCTTTTAATGCCCCTTTTCCCCGCATGACATACAACGAAGCCATGGACCGCTACGGGACCGACCGGCCGGACATGCGATTTGGCCTTCCGCTGACCGAAGTAACCGGCATCGTTGCCGAATCCGAGCTCCGGGTTTTCCGCCAGGCGATTGAGCGGGGCGGGATTGTGAAGGCGCTCCGCGTGCCCGGCGGCAAGGAGCTATCAAGAAAAGAACTGGATGATCTGATCGAATTTGTTAAAATATTTGGAGCGCAGGGCATGGCCTGGATCAAGATTCAGCCTGAGGGCTGGCAGTCCCCGATAGCCAAGTTCCTGCAGCAGGGGGTGCAACGGGAGTTGGAGCAGCGCCTCGGCATGGAAACCGGAGACGTCATACTTTTTGTTGCCGATCAGCGCAAAATCGTAAATGATTCCCTCGGAAATCTTCGGGTTCGACTCGGCCAGCAGTTGGGACTGATCGATCCGGGGGAATTCAATTTTGTCTGGATTACGGATTTTCCGCTTGTCGAATGGGACCACGAAGCGAAAAGGTACACATCCGTCCATCATCCGTTTACCTCGCCGGTGGAGGCCGATATGGGCCTGCTCGAAACGGAGCCCGAGAAGGTGAGGAGCAGGGCATACGACCTTGTGCTGAACGGGATCGAGATTGGCGGCGGCAGTATTCGTATTCACCAGCAGGAGGTCCAGAGGCGTGTTTTTGATGTCCTCGGGATTTCGGCTGAGGAGGCGCAGGAAAAATTCGGGTTTTTGCTGGAAGCGCTTCAGTTCGGGGCTCCTCCTCACGGCGGAGTTGCTTTTGGGCTTGACCGGCTGGCAATGCTCCTATGCGGGGCGAGTTCGATACGAGACGTGATCGCATTCCCGAAGACCCAGAAAGCTACCTGTCTCATGACCAATGCGCCCTCAGAAGCAGACGTCAATCAGCTTCTGGAATTGTGCGTAAAGGTTGAAAAGGACTTAAGGAAGTAAACCCATGGCACGCTGGAACCCCAAAAAACGGGTGCTGGACCACGAACGTCCAGACCTTCGGCAGCCCAATGTCCAGGATTTGGACGAACCCAACCTGATGCGGGATATTTATCCATACGATGAGGCGCCTCGCATCGATTTCGACCACAAGCTCCTGCCCATCGACCCGGCCGACGATATATTCATAACGGACACCACCTTCCGGGACGGCCAGCAGGCGCGGCCCCCCTATACGGTCAAGCAGATCGAGGCGATATTCGAGATGCTTCACCGCCTCTCCGGCCCAAACGGGGTTATCCGCCAGTCCGAGTTCTTCCTGTACACGGATAAGGACCGGCAGGCGCTGGAGGCCTGTCTTGCCAAGGGGTATGAGTATCCGCAGATAACCGGATGGATTCGGGCGGTTGAGGAGGACCTGGACCTGGTGGCACGGATGGGTTTGAAAGAGACGGGTATTCTAAGCTCGGTCTCCGACTACCACGTCTTTCTGAAGCTCAAGACGGACCGCAAGGGGGCGCTCGAAAAATACCTGAAAATCGTCCGGGCCGCATTGGAAAAAGGCATCATTCCGAGGTGTCATTTCGAGGATGTCACGCGCGCGGATATAGGCGGCTTCTGTATCCCGTTTGCCATTGAGCTGATGCGCCTCAGAGAACAGAGCGGCATAGATATCAAGATTCGTCTGTGCGATACGCTTGGCTTCGGCGTGACTTACCCTGGAGCGGCCCTGCCCAGGAGCGTTCCCAAGCTTGTAAGGGCGTTCATAGATGACGCGGGGGTGCCCGGGCACCTCCTCGAGTGGCACGGCCACAACGACTTCCACAAGGTGCTGATAAACGCAGCAACTGCCTGGCTCTATGGGTGCAGCGGAGCTAACGGGACCGTGCTCGGGTTCGGCGAGCGCACCGGCAATGCCCCTATTGAGGGTCTCATCTTCGAATACATCGGGCTCAAAGGCGATGCGAACGGAACGGATACAACCGCGATTACCGACATTGTAGAATATTTTCAGTCCGAACTCGGCTATACAGTACCGGCGAACTACCCATTTGCAGGCGAGGAGTTCAATGCAACCCGGGCGGGCATCCATGCCGACGGGCTGGTGAAAAACGAGGAAATATACAATATTTTCGATACGCGGAAATTGTTGAAAAGACCGATCAGCATCACCATGACGGACAAGACCGGTGTCGCGGGTGTAGCCTATTGGGTGAATCACCGCTTGCGGTTGGATGGGGAGCGTCGCCTGGACAAGAGGCATCCGGGGATTGTCAAGATCTTCAAGCGTGTAATGAGCGAGTACGAAAAGGGGCGCAATACCTCTATATCCAATGACGAACTGGAGCGGTGGTCGAGACGATACCTTCCCGAGTATTTCATCTCTGAATTCGACCTGCTCAAGCACCGCGCCCGCGTTCTTGCCGCTCACCTTGTGGAAGAGGTCGTCGAAAGTGAAATGATAAGAAGCCTCGACCCCGAGCGCCAGGAGCCTTTGCTCCAGACTCTTCTTGAACTCAACCCGTTTATCCAGTACATCTATGTGACTGACAGGCAGGGACGCAAGATCACCCGCAACATCACGCACATAGTGGATAAATCGAAGTACGAAGGCGCCAGGGTGGGAGAGGACCTTTCCGATCGGCCCTGGTTTATAGAGCCTATGAAGGACGGAAAGGTGCATGTAACCGACTTTTACTCTTCTCGTTACACGGGAGCGCTCTGCATAACGGTTTCCGCCCCGATCAGAGACGCAACCGAGGAGATTGCGGGAATCCTCGGCATAGATATCCGCTTTGAGGATCTCGCCAAAATGGAGAAAAACGGCGAGCTGAGCAACAATTAGGTTGTTGGATGTTGGTCTTTGGATACTTTGGATAGAAACCCCGCCGGGTGGCCCGGATAATTCGGTATCCAGAGGCGCCCGCCTCGCAGGTGGGTGGGGTATCGAGATACTGGCTGCGGCCCCCCGCCTAGAGGGGTTCATCCACTATTCGGCAGTTTAATCCAGCAGAGGGGGGCCGGTGGATAGCCGAAAGATCCCAAAAGTGTGGATTCTTGTCAGCTTGTCCCTTTTGTTGGCCGCCTGCACGAAGTATTACGCCCCTCCTGCACAGGTTCCTCCCGGACTGAAATCGCAAAAACCCTATCAGATAAACGGCATTTGGTACTATCCTCTTCCCAGCGCGCAGGGCTATGTGGAGGATGGCCTGGCTAGCTGGTACGGACCCCGGTTTGATGGTAAGCCCACCTCATGCGGAGAACCTTACAATATGTGGGCGGATACGGCGGCCCACAAGACGCTTCCCCTGGGAACCTACGTGAAGGTGACCAACCTTGAGAACGGCAGATCGACCATTTTGAAAATTAACGACCGCGGGCCGTTTGTGGCGGGAAGGATCATCGATCTTTCCGCCAAGGGCGCTCAGGATCTGGGTTGCCATACTAAGGGGCTGGCAAAGGTGAGGGTGGAGGCCGTTCAGAGTGCAACCGCGCAAGTCGTGGGTGATGCCACATATTGGAAGGTTGACCCGGTTCCTTCGTTCCGCTACGGCAGATTCACCATCCAGATCGGGGCCTTTCGCGATCAGGCCAACGCTTACAGGCTGAAGGGGAAAATGACCGGAGAAAACAGGGAAAGCAGGGTTACGAATCTGCCTGAAAGAGACGGTTTATGGTACAGGGTGCAGGTCGGTTCCTATCAGGACCTTGTTGTTGCGAAGGCGGAACTGGAGCGATTCAGGTCGAATGGATTTCCGGATGCTTTTGTCATAGCCGTTGAAGGCGCCCCATGAGCGCCAGATTAGCGTTGGCATTAAGTCTGTGTGAAGAGGACAATAAAGGTGATTGACATCATTACATATCCGTCCAATGAGGCGGAACTCAAGATTTCAGCAATCGCAAGGCGCAGACCGGGGGCCGATCCCGCACTGGAAGCAAGAGTTCTGGAGATAATCGGGGCGGTCAAGGCCGAAGGCGATGCCGCAGTGCTGCGCTATACACGCCGGTTTGACTCTCCCGGGTTGGAAGAGGGGCGGCTGCGCGTGTCCGATGAGGAAATGGATGCCGCGTGCGGCGAGGTGGATTCGGATTTTGTGTCCATCATCCGGGCGGCGATCCGAAATATCGAGGATTTCCACAGACAGCAGATGCGGTACTCTCATTTCATGACCAAACCGGACGGTACATTCCTCGGGCAGATAGTGAGGCCGGTCAGGGCTGCGGGGATATACATCCCGGGAGGGCAGGGCGGCGAAACTCCTCTTATCTCTTCGGTTCTAATGAACACAATACCAGCGCGCATCGCCGGGGTGCGGGACATCGCGATGGTTACTCCCCCCCGAAAGGACGGCAGCATAAACCCATATCTTCTGGCCGCTGCACGGGAGGTTGGGGTGAGCCGGATTTACAGGGCGGGCAGCGCCTGGGGCGTTGCAGCCCTTGCTTACGGGACGAAATCGATCCCGCCCGTTGATGTAATCGTTGGACCCGGAAATATTTACGTGGCGCTCGCCAAAAAGCTGCTGTCGGGTGAGGTGGGCATAGACATGATTGCCGGTCCGAGTGAAATCCTGGTCCTGGCGGACTCGAGCGCAAGCGCGGACTATATTGCGGCGGACCTCATCAGCCAGGCCGAGCATGACAGCATGGCATGCGCAATCTGCATAACCACTGAAGAAAGCCTGGCCGGGAATATTTCGCTTAGCGTATCCAGTCAGTTGACTTCGCTGCCCAGAGGCGAGACTGCTGCGGCCTCGCTCAATCGCTACGGGGCTGTTTTCGTGGTGCAGAGCCTGGATGCCGCTTTCGCACTTGCAAATCGGATTGCGCCCGAACATCTCGAACTGCACCTCAAAGACCCGCTTTCCTGGCTTGGCAGGATTGAAAATGCCGGGGCCGTCTTCATTGGGGACCATACTCCGGAGCCTGTCGGAGATTACTTTGCCGGCCCCAATCACGTGCTCCCGACGGCGGGCGCTGCCCGTTTCGCTTCAGCGCTGGGGGTGGATGATTTTTTGAAAAATACCAACGTGATCGCCTATTCCCGGGCCGCTTTCGACCGGGACGCCCCGTCGATCATCCGCCTGGCCGAGCTCGAAGGGCTTATGGCGCATGCCGAGTCTGTGCGGATCAGGCTCAAGAAGGGAAGCGGCAGCGGGGGAGCGGGGAGCGGGAAGTAGGAAGCGCGAAGCGGTCTCTCATGTCCCGTGAATGCCGTGAATAGTGAACAGTGAGTAGGGAAAGACTTAAAAACCAACCCCTGTCCCCCTTTAGAAATTGTTTCGGAAAAGTGGCGCGTGCAATTTTTCGCACCGACACTGACAGATTGCCTAGCGCCGGACCGGAGGTTGCGTGCTGCTCAAGCCGCTGCGATCCCCATCATATCGGCAAACCCCAGGGTAAAGTGAACATAGATGTCGCTTGCTTCGTCCAGGGGAATCCAGTAGGTGTTGAGCGTTTTGCCATTACGTGTCACTTCGGTACGTATCGCCACATTCTGGCCGAGCGCTTCGTCTGCTTGGCATTGACGGCACTTCCCGCCGGGCGCTCCTTCGGGATTTAATGAAAAACATTTAATCCCCGGCTGTACCCCCACTTTTTGCGCCAAGAGATTAACGGCAAGAACGGTCCGGTCTTTTTGAATGAGCAAAACCGGCTCGGGGAATTTCTTCCACATGATGTGGAATGCATCCAAGATAGACTGATCGACCATAACATTCTCCTTTTCAATGAGATTCCGGTTCTTCACACATCACTGGGTGCGGTGATTGCTTTATGCAGTCTATGACGAAGGCGGAGAGATCTTATTGCAGAGAAAATTATGATTTTTCTACTCGTCCGCACAATTCGCGCTCAGCCGCCAAGCGGGGGCGCCTGGGCGGCATGGCAAGAGGCTCCTGTTGGCCGCTCATGCGCTCGCGACCCGCACCAATGAAAAAGGTGGCCAAGATGCTCAGGACTCGCCGCAGACCTCTTGTTCAACTGGTTTCGGGCCAAAGGCTGCATTAGCTTCTATGACTGCTGACCGTTCGAAAACTCGCGGAAGGATTTTTCGCCCTTCTCTTTCCACCACTCGTCATATTCGCGCCACGGATCGCCATGAGGGCGGCGATAATGCCCTCTTGTTCCATGTCTAAAACCGCCCACCAAAATCCTGGACAAAAGCAACAGCCCGACACCTTGCAGATAAGTCAGGGGCGGAACGCCCAAAAGATCGGGCAGGATGCCGTTCCATAGCAACTTAACGAAAAAACCGAGCAGAAACGACAACGAAACGGCGATGAGCAAGCCGAAAGCCACATGGATAAAGATCAGATAAGCGCGTCCGTGTTTCGACTGCGCGTCCGTGGGGTAATGGTTCCTCATAGTCAGCTCCTATATTATTTTTTGTACTCTCTTAGCATTTCCCTCAAGCGCGCTTTCGCACGGCTTTTCCGGGACAGCAACGTCCCGAGCGGTTCGTCCCATTCTTCCGCCAGTTCTTGAAAACTGCGGCCGTCCATCTCAGTGGCCAGGAAAATGGCCCGTTCCTTGGGAGAGAGCCGCCCGATCGCATTCAGCAACCGCTCCCGCATCTCGCGCTGATCAAGAGCGATATCGGGTGTCGGACCCCGGGCATGAAGTTCGGGTGCCCCAGACTCCAGGGCTTCCTCATCAAGGGAAACAGCAGAGACACGATTACGCCGATGATCCAAAATCCGATTTTGCAGCGAACGATAAATATAAGCTGTGAGGTTTTCGATCTCTCCCACGATATCAGCCCGTCGAAAGAGGCTGAGCGTCACTTCAGAGACAATATCCTCGGCGTCCATATTGGAAATATCGTCGAACTTTCGCCTGACGAACCGCAGAAAGCGGATTTTTTCCGTCTGAAATATTTCGCCCAGCCTCTCTTTGCCGTGATCCATTGCATTTATCCTCTATGAACGCCGGTCTCGACAGTTAAGACGCAATAGCTCTCAAGTTATTGCAGATCAAGTCAAAAGGAGAACAGGCTACGAACAAAGGGGACATACCATATCCCTTAGTTTACTCAATGAAAGACTCTGCAGGTTGGTCCCAATCGGAGAGATTTCAAAAGAGGAGTTTTTGGTTTACCGCTCCCGCTTCCCGGGGCCCCTCCAGTGAGAGCGGTGGGCATAATAGAGCAGCAAGAGGCCAGGAGCAGGAAGCGGGGAGCGAGGAGCGAGGAACCAGGCAATGCACGGCGTCCTCTTCCCGCTTCCACCTACTCGCTTCCACCTCCCGTTTCCTTCTCCACCCATTCAAGATATTCCCTCAGGCCGCGTTTGACGGAAAAGGATATTATTTCAGGAACTTCGTAGCTGTGCAGTTTTTTTACCCGTTCCTGGAGCGCCTCGAACTGTTCGGCCCTGGTTTTGATGATTATAAGAAATTCCTGTTCGTCGTAAATTTGCCCTTTCCACCGGTAAATTGACCGTATTTGAGGTACTATGTTGGCGCAGGCCGCCAGACGTTCCTCGACCAGGGTTCGTCCGATCGTCGCAGCTTCTTCTGCGCTTCCGGCGGTTACAAGGACGATGGATATTTCGCTCATTTGCGCATACCTCCGGCAAAAAGGTCAAAAATGGAGCCTGGTCCTCAAGACGATGAAATTTTTTTAAAAATTCCGGTCCGGTTCTACGACCGGATGATCAGGGATATCCCCGCAACGACCTGGATCCGCATTCTGGCCTCGAATCCTATTTTAAAAAAGGAGGTTTTGGAAGGTTTTTCCCTCCAGCCGGGAAAGTTCTCCATGATCCTCTACCAGCCCAAGGTTATGGGCCGCATCCGCCGCAAGCTTCAAAAGGACAAAATCTTTCTGGAAGAAATGCTGCACGAATGGAAGGAAGAACAATCAGCCATAGTCTCCTACCTCGCTATGCTCGACTGTGATTTTATTGCTAAAAACATGTTGAAGATTAAGGACCTGGTGGGTCCGGCGCGTCTTTGCCTCGGCCTTTACTCGCTCGGTCTTTCAGGTCGGCAATGGGCTGCGGACGCGATCATGGAAGACGACTTCTGGTCGGAGCCAGCAACTGCGAGTCTTTTTGACCTTCTCGTTCCTACTTTGACCGTCTGGGGGGAATTCATCGAAAAAAATCCCGGCCTCTCCAAGGGGTTTCTTGAGAGCACGCAGGGGGCCGGCTTTCTCTTCGATATGGAAGAGGATCAAACCGGGCAAGGGAGAGGGCGCGACCCGGAATCGAAGGAGCCTTTCAGGAAGGTCGAGAAGAAGCTGCAAAAGACCCAGTTGGAGTTGGTTCGTGCCGGCGAGCAGCTAAACAGCCTCAGGAAGGAAAACGAAGGTCTGAGGAAAAAGATACGGGAATGTGAGACGGAGTTCGAAAACAAGCTGAGTGAATCGCTTAACCAGAGAAGAAGGGAGTGGTTCGAACGCTATCAGTACCTCGACAAAGAAGGGGCGGGAAAGGAAGCAGAGAGGCTCGAATCTCTTCTCCAGAGGACCAGGCGGGCGCTTGAATTGCAGAAACGGGCCGATGAGGAATACGGCCTGATTTCCGATATCAGGACAAAATTGCTTGAAATCGATCTCTCGCTGGACCACATAGAGGCCGTCTACGCCAGTTCCCTTGTCGTTCACAAGGAAGTGGAGAAGGTGAAAGAGGCCCTTCTGACCGAGAAAAACCGTCTGCTGAAGCTGCCCGGAATCCGAAAAGTTATCGGACCTCACCATGAGAGCGGAAGTGAAATCGTCGCCCGAATCAACCTTATCGATCCAATCGCTGTCAATTTGCCTAAAATCAATAAACTGCTTAGAATGGCCGGCACTCTTTCGGAAATCGGTCTTGTCAGCGACCCGTCTCAGGTGGAGGAAGCCGTGCGGCACAAGAAACGGCAAATCCTGGAGCGGCTCTATTCGCAGTTTGAACCGGGAAGGGAAGAGCGGCCGCCCGAGGCCCGATTCCGGCACCTCGAGGACTTCATCAGCGCCGGCCAGAGCAGGCGTTATGATGTGTTCATTGACGGGTACAACGTGCTGCTCCGGGTGCACGGAGCCGGCGGACATTTTTCCCGCACGGACTTCACGCAATTTCGGGAACAATTCATTGAGGCTGTTGCAGCCAAGAGCAGGTATTTTGCCAAAGTTTATCTGGTATTTGACGGAGTCGAGGATTCGAGGGACGTTCAGGCCAATGTCGAAATTATCTACACGGATAAGACCAAAAGCTCGGCCGACGCTGTTATAATGGAAAGGATCACCGCAAGAAAAGACAAAAATATCCTGCTCGTTACGGGAGATGAGGAAATCATTTCCTCTGTTCAGAACAGGATTTTTGCCTTGATAGACGTGGTAGCTTTTTATATGTTTCTATTTGAGTAGAAGCCCGGTGTGGCGTTGCCCGAACAAAAGATTTCCAATGGTTGATGCAAAGAAAAAAACGGTTGTGCTGGTTTCCGGGGGGGTCGATTCGACAACCTGCCTGGCGTTCGCACAACACGAGGGCTATGAGGCCTTCGCGCTCAGCTTCAATTACGGGCAGCGCCACAAGGCAGAAGTTGAAGCGGCCAAAAGGGTCGCAAAGGCGCTCGGCGCAAGGGATCATCTCATTTTGGACCTTCCCCTGGATACGATAGGCGGTTCCGCGCTGACATCCGGAATTGAGGTGCCCAAGGACGTTCCGATCGAGGAGATGCAGGGCCGTATTCCGGTTACCTACGTGCCCGCCCGGAACACGGT
Organism: Syntrophobacteraceae bacterium; assembly: GCA_052143075.1. Lineage (GTDB taxonomy): Bacteria > Desulfobacterota > Syntrophobacteria > Syntrophobacterales > Syntrophobacteraceae > SbD1. Next base: position 21,281 of record JBKQTS010000214.1, read on the forward strand.
TTTCCTTTCACTGGCCCTTGCATGGGCGGAAACGCTAAAGGCCGGCGATATTTTTATAGGTGTTAATGCCCTGGACTATTCGGGATATCCCGATTGCAGGCCGGAATACATTGAATCCTTCGAAAAAATGGCAAACCTGGCCCTGAAGGAATGCGTCGAGGGTAGAATGCGCATTCGCATCCATACGCCTCTTATTGAAATGACTAAGGCGCAGATCATAAAAAAAGGAGTAGAGCTCGGGGTCGACTTCTCAATGACCCACTCCTGCTACGATCCCGATCCAATTGACAGGGCATGCGGGAGATGCGACAGTTGTATCCTGCGCAGAAAAGGTTTTGCCGAAGCGGGAATTGCCGATCCGACGCTATATGCACCATAACTCGCCAGGCCGACTCTGGTCGCGGACAGGTCATGGATAGCGTCGAGATCTTAGCCGCGGCGCCTCGCTGAAAGGGCGCGGCGATTTTGCAAGCGCGCAACCTGGCCGCGGCGCCTCGCCGCTGAAATGGATTGAAAATGGCTCCGGATACCACCAAACTTACCCAGCTTGGAAAAAGAGCGAAAGTAGCCAGGACCCCGCAAAAGGCGATCCTGGAGACATTTCAAAACGCACATCCGGGTACCGACTATGTAGTTCGCCTGAGCGCCCCCGAGTTTACTACGCTGTGTCCCATAACGGGCCAGCCAGACTTTGCCACGATAGTGGTGGATTATGTTCCTTCCGCTTTGTTGGTGGAAAGCAAATCACTGAAGATGTTTTTGGGTAGCTTCCGCAACTATGGTACGTTCCACGAAGATTGCACCGTCTACATCCATGATCGCCTGAAGCAGGCCATGTCACCGAAGTTCATACGCGTGAGCGGCCTGTGGAATGCGAGGGGCGGAATCGCCATAGATGTCGTTGTGGAGAGCGGCACTTTGCCTCCGTCGTGCAGCATTTTGCCCCTGGGCAAGACAGACTACCGAGGGGGCAGGGAGTAGGGGGCCGGGGCAGTGTAGTTACAATTCAGTGTAATCATGGTACGTGATAGTGAAGGCTATTACGTTGCTTAGCTTCCCGCCACACGTGGCTGTCATACCCGGGCCAAATCTCTCGATGAGCTTGTCAGACGCATAAGAGAGGCTATTGAGTTGTACCTGGAGGTTGAAGGTAAGGATGGAGAAACGCTTTCAAAAAGCATAACATGAAACTTTCATTCAGCACCAATGCATTCGTCAGGTTCTCCGTTCCCGAGGCAATCGAAATCATTGCCAAAACGGGGTATTCGGGCGTGGAAATCCTTGCCGATATCCCGCACCTCTATCCATTCTCGACAAAGGCCTCCGAGCTTGCCGAAGTTGCCGCTTCGCTGGAAAAAAACCAGATCCCGGCAGCCAATATAAACGCCAATACCGCTATCGGCTATTATGGGGCGAAGTTTTGGGAGCCTCTTTTCGAACCCTCGCTTGCCAACCCTGATGCGGACGCCCGGAAGTGGCGGATCGAGTTTACAAAAAAGTGCATCGACATGGCCCGATTTCTCTCCTGCCACAATGTCAGCGTGACTTCGGGGAGGATGGTTCCCGGTGTGAAACTCGAGACATCTTTGGCTTTGCTAAAACAATCCATCTTTGAGATAGTCGAATATGCCGCCGGCAAGCATGTTCGGGTGGGCATGGAGTATGAGCCCGGGCTTATTGTCGAACGGGCCGAAGAGTTGGCGGTTTTGATCCGGGAAGTCGGCGCGGAAAACTTCGGGGCAAACCTCGACTTTGGCCATAGCCACCTTGCCGGGGAGGCGCCATCTGATGTGGCGGAAAGTCTTGCTTCAAGGATTTTTCATATTCACCTCGAGGATATCAGCGGCCGAAAGCATTACCATCTTATTCCCGGAGAGGGGGACATCGACTTCGAAGATATTTTTCGGGCGCTGGCCGGCATAGAGTATGAAGGGTTCGTGACAGTGGAACTTTATACCTGTCCGGAAAACCCCGAGCAGGCGGCAAGAAAAGCTTTCGACTATCTTAAAAACGCATTTTTGAACCGGATTATGAAATGAAATTTGCTTTCAGCTCCAACGCGTTTCTCCATTGCACTCTTTCGGAAACCATTTCCCTTCTTGCAGACATCGGTTACGAGGGAATTGAAATTATGGCGGACGTCCCTCATGCCTACCCGCTCTACTTTACCGACGAGGAAATAAGGCAAACCAGGAGGCTCCTCGACCGGAAGGGCATCCAAGTCTCAAACCTGAATGCATTTATGCACAACGCCGACGGAGACACTTACCACCCTTCCTGGATAGAAATAGACCCGGCGCAGAGGGCAAGAAGAATTGAGTACACCCTCAGGTGCATCGACCTGGCTGAAAAGCTCGGTGCGCCGCACCTCTCGACAGAACCCGGCGGACCCCTGGATGGGATCTCCCGCGAAGAAGGGCTCTCGCATTTTCTTGACGGCCTGAGAGCGGTGGAGGGCAGGGCGCGCCGAAAGGGAATAAAGATACTGATCGAGCCGGAACCCGGGCTTCTTATCGAAAACAGCTCTGAATTCCTGGAGACTTACAAAAGGCTCGACCCGGCGGTTTTCGGCCTGAACTTCGACATCGGCCACTTTTTCTGCGCTGGTGAGGACCTGTCCGCCCTTGTGTTGCAGCTAAAGGATTGTGCGTCCCATTTCCACCTCGAGGATATCGACTCTTCACGAAGGCATCACCATCTTATGCTGGGCGAGGGGACCATAGATATACCGGGCGTGCTCGAAACTATTGAGACTACAGGTTTTGCCGGTTACGTCACGGTGGAGCTCTATACCTATTCGCAAAATGCAGGGGAGGCCGCAAGGCGAGCCTTCCGATACCTGAGCAATTGGAAAGAAAGGACCGGACATCCCTAAAATCATTTGACTGTCCGGCATCTGCTTGATATTTTACTGGTAAATCAGGCATGAAGCCTGGGGAATTTCCGTAAAGCATCACTCATATTTTGGCACAAGAAGGCCAAATGCTCGTGGAGAGCTGTTTGGTCTTTTTTTATCATGGGAACTGGAAATAAATCGCGCTTACTCCATGTCAACGAGGAGAATGATTATGCACATGGCCGACGCTCTGATCTCACCGGCTGTCGGCGGCACAATGTGGGCTGCGGCGGCAGGGCTTACAGCCTATAGCGCCCGGCAACTCAAGAAAGAAATGGATGAGCGGAAGATCCCTCTCATGGGAGTTTTGGGCGCTTTGGTTTTTGCCGCCCAGATGATCAATTTCACCATTCCCGGAACAGGTTCAAGCGGTCATCTCGAAGGCGCAATGGTTCTGGCTATCTTGCTCGGACCGTATGCAGCCTTTCTCACCATGGCCTCAATCCTTACAATTCAGGCCCTGTTCTTTGCGGACGGGGGCCTGCTTGCCCTCGGCTGCAATATCTTCAACATGGGATTTTTACCCTGTTTCGTTGCTTTCCCCTTCGTCTACAAAAAAATTGCCGCAAACAGCCGGGGACAGAAACGAGTAGTTGCGGCCGCCGTGGCAGCGTCAATTATCGCCCTTCAATTGGGGGCTTTCGGGGTTGTAATGGAGACGGTTTTTTCAGGCGTCTCCGAGCTGCCTTTCAAGACATTTGTATTATTGATGCTGCCCATACACCTGGCGGTCGGCCTTGTCGAAGGCTTTGTTACCGCTTCTCTTGCCGGCTTCATCCTCAAGACCCGCCCCGAATTGCTTGAAGCGGCAACTCAACCCGCCGGCAGCAAAGGAATGTCGATCAAACCCGTATTGATTACACTGGTCATTATTGCCGCCTTAACGGGTGGTATACTCTCATGGTTTGCTTCCGCAAACCCGGAAGGCCTTGAATGGTCGATCGGCCGGATCTCCGGGAACAAACCATTGCAAAGCTCCGAGAGCCGGATACATGCCCTGTTGTCCGGGGTGCAGAAAAAAATAGCCGTCTTTCCCGATTATAATTTCAGGAAGGACAAGGCCGAGGAGTCCGCGAAGAGCGAAAGGCAACAGGGAAAAGAGAACGCCTGGCCCTCGGTAAATGCAGGGACCTCCGTTTCAGGCCTTCTGGGAGGGGGAATGTCGCTTGTCCTTGCCGGCCTTATTGGATTTGGGATAAGGATCTTCCAAAGAAGAAAACCGGCCGGAGGGCCGCCGCCGGATGCCGGATGACGGTTTTTAGATGAAGGGAGGGCGCAGGGCCTCGATCGCTTTTTCTCCGATTCCCGACTTCTGATATCCGACATCCGAATAAGTGATGAAATGGGAAGCATAGAGTCTTCATTTTTCGATATAGGCCACCTCGATGCTCTTTCGAGCAAAGATACGCCGATCCACAGGGTCGATCCTCGCGTAAAGGTATTGACCACCATCTATTTCATAGCTGTCGTCATATCGTTCAATAAATACAATCCGGCCGGACTTGCGCCCCTGGTCATCTATCCCATGGCCATTATGACAATCGGGAACATTCCGTTTTCCTATATAGTGAAAAAATTACTGATTGCATCCCCGTTCGTTCTTTCCGTGGCATTGTTCAATCCTATACTGGACCGTAGTCCTGCCCTTGATTTGGGACTCTTTAGCGTCTCCGGGGGTTTCGTGTCGTTCGCATCCATTTTGGCAAAGTACGTGCTGACAGTGAGCGCAGGGCTGGCATTGATTGCCTGTACGGGATTCGATTCAATTTGTTCGGCCCTGTCAAAAATGGGTGTCCCCGGAGCTTTCACGATTCAACTGCTTTTTGTGTACAGATATATTTTCGTGTTGGGCGAAGAAGCCGCCCGCATGGCGCGGGCCAGGGCCCTGCGCTCATTCGGGAATAAAGGACTGGGGATGGGCGTTTACAGCAGCATGATCGGGCAGTTGCTTTTGCGGACCATGGACAGGGCGCAAAGGATACATCTCGCAATGCTGTGCAGGGGATTTGACGGCGAAATACGCTACGTTATGCCATCGAAAATGCGTTTGTCCGACTTGCTCTTTTTGGCAGGGTGGAGCTGCCTCTTTACACTGCTTCGTTTTTACAACTTTCCCGCGTGGCTTGGCGAAGAACTGGGAAGGCTGATATGAGCCATCATATAGTGGAGGTAAAAGAACTTAGATTCTCTTATCCCGATGGGACACCGGCGCTAAACGGTGTGAATTTTCGCATAACTCACGGCGAATCCGTTGCGATGGTCGGAGCAAACGGTGCTGGAAAATCAACTCTTCTTCTGCATCTAAACGGGTATCTCACCCCTCAGACAGGCTCGGTTCGAATCGGCGATATGCCTCTGACCAAGAAAACACTTAAATACGTGCGCCAAACGGTGGGGATGGTTTTTCAAGACCCGGACGACCAGCTTTTTCTGCCCAGGGTCTATGACGATGTGGCATTCGGTCCAACGAACCTTGGCCTGCCGCCCGACGAAGTTAAACAAAGGACGCTCGCCGCCCTGGCGCTCGTCGGGGCTGTCCATCTCAAAGACAGGCCACCTTACAAACTGTCCGGAGGCGAAAAAAGAGCCGTTTCAATCGCCACCGTTCTCTCGATGTCCCCAAGCATCCTGGTCATGGATGAACCCACATCCAATCTTGATCCGAAAGCCCGGCGGCAACTGATACGACTGCTTTCCGAGTTCGATCACACGAAAATCATAGCCACCCATGACATGGATATGGTTCTCGACCTGTGTTCAAGGGCGATCGTCTTGAAAGACGGCGAGGTTGTAGCTGATGGAGCCGCGCAGGATATTCTCAACAATCAGGAGTTGCTGGATGCAAGCGGACTGGAAAAACCTCTGCGCCTGCAAGGCTGTCCTATATGCGGCAAAGGGGGAATTAAGGATTGAGGGATTGAGGGATTGAGGAGATATTTACTCGGCACAGTTTTGGCACTATCTTCGCATTTGCTGAATAAAACCTAAATTGAGCGATTGCTGCGCACTCATGGAATGGCATCGTAGACGTACGAAAACGACAATCGCTCAATTTGGGTAAAACGTTAGTAAAACATCAGGAGGTAAGTATGTCACATAATCCCGTGATGAAAGAAAATCGAATCAGCATATTCGGGAGATCTCTTGGATACATAATGCTGGCTATAATTTTCTTCCTTGCTCTCCGTAATCTTGCTGCCGGAAAGGTGATTCAGCCGAAAGGTCTATTCATATCCTTAGCTGGCTTTGTTCTTTTCGCCATCAGTAAACTCCGGGTAATCACTCGGAAGAAAATGATCAGTTTTGGCCCGAAGTTCATGGATGAGGGTGGGGCTAACCTATACAGAGTGGGCTACTGGCTTATGGCGGTGGGTCTGCTCGTAGTGTTCCTTGGATGAACACGACCAATATTGTTTTGTGATTCATCCCCCGCAGCATTATACCACATAAAAATAATATACTCCGAAGAAGAAGACCGTCTTCTCATTGACACTAACGCTGGTTAATATAAAATTGTTTTGTGCAAGGATGCGAAATGAATACACTGGAAATTAAGAAAATGAGTAGAATTGAGCGTCTTCAAGCCATGGAGGCGCTTTGGGATTCCCTCCTCGATGAAGAAGCTGAAATCGAATCCCCAGAGTGGCATCGGGACATCCTCGAAGAAAGAAAAAGAAAGATCGAAACCGGCGAAGCGGAGCTCATTTCTCTTGAGAGATTGAGGGCTAGCCGTAAATCATGAAAGTCAAAGATGTCGTCGTAATGAAAGAGGTCGCTGATGACCTGAACGATGGCAAAGCTTTCTATGAGCAAAGAGAATCCGGTATAGGTGAGTACTTTTGGGATAGTCTATTTGCCGATATTGAGTCCCTGGTTATCTACGCGGGCGTTTACGTAAGAGAACATGGTCTATACCGAATGCTTTCCAAGCGATTTCCCTACGCGATTTACTACGAAATTGTAGACGAAATTGCCTACGTAATCGCGGTCTTGCCAATGCATCGCAATCCTGCATGGCTTAAGAGAAAGCTTCAAGAAAGGGGCTAACAGCGGCTCTGAAATTCAACATACCTCGCCATAAAAACACATCTATCTCACACAGACTCACTGAACGTATGATTCGGGAATAGCATGTATTTTCGATGCACCGTTTATCAATGTCCAAGGCAGAAATCTGGAATTCGACAGGACTATGCTCTGGTGGGTAACGGCGACGCGTGTGCTCAGCGCTTATGCGCATGGGCGGCGTTCGGCTAATCTTCTTAAGCGCGAATTTCAGCCATTAAGCAGAATACGAATCAGAAAATCACACGCAACCGCAGGCCGTATACCTCGACAGGACCCCGGTCCCTGTTGTAGCCGGGGTCCTGGATGAATTGAAAGTCCGGACTTATTTGCACAAAGCGGAATACCTGGATGCGGTAATAGAGTTCCAGTGCCTGTTCAAAGCCGTAATTCAGTTTGCCGTCTCCCAGCAGGATGCCGATCCCGCCGGCTTCAAGGTAGTCCTTGTGCGGACCTGAGAGGCCGTTGACTCCATAGGCGACACCCATGCGGTCGTCAGGCCTCTTCCAATGTACTCCGCTTAGCTGTGCGCCGAGGCTCGCATGGCGGTCGGATTCCACATAGCTCCAACTCTCGTGATTCCCGTCGTTCCAGCCGATGCGTCCGAAAATGCCTGTCTCCCCATCGTCAGCCAGCGGCTGTTCGAAATTCAATCCAAAACCGTATTTGTCGCCGCCGGGCTTCTCAACGAGCAGGAGATCGGGCGTAGTGGAGGTGACGCGTTCTAACGCCAGCGCCGCGTCATAGCTCCCCAACCGTCCCTCATTGAAGTAGGAGAGCAAACGGACTACCGTGCCTGCGTCGTTGGGCTTCAAAGTGAGTTCGAGGTTGTATCCAAGTTCACTCGTGTCAACAAAATCGAAGTTCGCACCGTTTGCCGTATTTGGCTCCATAAAGACCCCGAGGGCCAGTCTCCATCGCGGCTGATACAGGGCCGCTACAATCCCGTAGGAGTAGCCCCTGGTGTCTGCGGCGTAGTCCCAAGCCGTATTGTAGAGGAAATCGTAGTTGAAAAACTGGGCACGATTATTGTTGGCGTAACGGTTTAGGTCGAAATCATCCGTTAAAGCCAACTTTCCGAATTTAAACTCCAACCTGCTGACGGGCTGCCCTCCCGGGAGTTGATCCATGCACCGTTCCACCTTCTCGGTTTCGGTGGAAGGAGGATAATAGTATCGGAGATACAGCCGGGCGATGTAGGGGACTTTCGGCAGGTTCGAGGAACCCGCTCTGATCACGTCCCCGTTGACATACCCCCCGAGTCCCAGACCGTTGCTGATCCCATTTCCCTGAAAGAATTCGCCATCCGCATACGCCTGCAGCCCCGGGGCCAATTGTGAACCGAAATACACTCCATATGTCTGGGTGACCTGCTCGCCCAGGCCGTTTCGGAAACTCAGGCTGTTTTGGCCCTGGTATGGGCTGTGAAAGGGTGGCATGTTCTGATAGATGTTGTCGTATTGCGCTCCCAGAAGCCTGGGAAACCAATCGGGCCACTCTTCACTTTTTTGTTCGGAGCAGTCCTGGCAGGAATCAGCAACGGGCCACCCGGGTATAGCAGTGTCTTCCCCGGGGACCGGACCGGCGTTTTCAGAGGGTTCAGCTTTGATTCCTGCCTGCGGGTTTGGTTGGAGCGGAACAGTTTCGAGGGGTTCAAGTCGTGATTCTTCCGCCGTGCAAGTGAAGGGAAACACGAGACAAAATAAAACCAACGCGAATGCAGCATTCTTCGTCATAAGACCCACAACTTTCCCCCTCGGGAATATGAGCAAAGTCAATGTGCATCGATCAGGTCTCCTGGCTCACGTTCATCCTACTCACCGCGCCTTCCCGGCACGCCTTGGGCATGACAGTGGCAATTCTGCGGCTTTCGTCCCGATCACAGTCGCGGGGCGGCGGAAGACTTGCACTTCCTTCCCTCAATCGATGCCCGATAAAAGTTCAAATGCCGGTTGCAAGACGTTCGTCTTTGTCCCTTGGTGGAAATAAGCCCCGAAAAGAATAGCCTGCCGCAAATCCACCTGCTGCGCCCGCTAATAGAAACAGCAACAGCGGCAAGTCCCCATGTTCGATATTGATCAGGGGTTCATGTGGAGGGCGGTTTGCCTCTATCGCGAACTTCTCTACTACCGATTCATCAACCCCGGCCCATTTTGAATCGGAGGTCCGCAGGCCGATATACAAGACTAGGGCGAGTAAAATGATGAGGCCGCTTGCAAGCCAGATTTTTTTCATAAATCCTCCGTCTAAACCGCAAAGATTTTCAGCAATTCGGGCCTGCGGGTCAGTACGAACCTGTAGGCGCCTACACACAGGAATCCCTCGAGAATCCCAAGCGGGACCTGGGTAGGTACGAATGCCAGAAGAACCGTAAGAAAAAATTTACCGAAGGGGGCAGTACCATGTAGAGCGGTAGCGAGTTGAAGAGAAGTGACACTATAGGTTGCCCAATCCGATAGAAGGCCGCAGAGGAACGCAGCAATCCACCATCTGCCGGTCAGCCGTCTTACGAGAATGAATACGCCGTAGCCTGCAAAAGCGCCTGCGATTCCCATTGAGACAAGATTCGCGCCCAGAGTGGAAAGCCCGCCGTGTGCGAGGAAAAGGGCCTGCAGCAGCAACGCGATGCTGCTCACGACAACCGTGAGAAGGGGGCCGATGAAAATGGCGGCAATACCCGTCCCGCAGGGATGTGAACAGGTACCCGCAGTAGGGACGGGAATCGGCATGCATGATATTATGAACACGGCCGCCCCTATCAATCCGACCATGGGCTTGAGGTGCAAATCCTGCCGCCCACGCATGTTCAATTCGCGCAGCCCCAGAAAAAGGAACGGCGCAGAGACCGCAAACCACAGTAGTGCCCACTGCGCCGGCAGAATTCCCTCGGTGATGTGCATCGCGTACGCCGGAATGGCCTGCAGCATGAGCAATGACGTGAATACAAGAATTACCGTGATGGAGCGGTGATTGGTTTTCAAACCTGCCTCCCGTAAATTGGTGACGTTCGATACTATCGAAATCTGTTCATCATCCGCACAGCCGCACCGGGGCCCCTCGCGATTCGAACCTGTCAAGGACGGCATTGTAAGCTACCGTCATGAACAGAACCTGCTGCATTCCTCTGGTGAGCAGGCTCCACCATCCATGAACGGCATCCTCCTCTGTGAGCGCCACGCGGACGGCTGCGACTCCCAAAGACCGGGATGTCTCAATCAGCTCTGCCGCCCCTTGCAGAGGGACATCTTCTTTTCCTTGTGTGACATACAGGATCATGCCCTTCTTCATCGAAAACCTCCATTTGTGAGCCGTGAGCCCGGAAGCTGAACCGCCTCCAGGCAGTAGAAAGGTTTGTTACAAGGTCGAGCACTGGACAGTGCTTCGCCGAAGCGGAATTTTGGCCAAAAAAAAATCCCTAGAGCAAAACGCCCTAAGGATTGCACCCTGGTTCACTTGATCCTTATGCCGGCTTACCCGATATTTCCGCGTACGGGTTCACCAAACGGCATCAGGCAGGTCTTCTGGCTCACGGATCGCTCTACTCTCCGGTCCTTCCCGTCTCGAAAGACAGTGGTTTCACCGGATTTCGTCCCCGTTTACAGCGGCGGGACCGCTCCCGATTTTAACGGGATTCCCTATTAAACTTTTCTGTACCTGATGCTCAAAAGTTATGTGGGCTCCTTTATAGAGATTATTTGCGATGCTGTCAACGGCATATCTCATGCCTAAATAAACATATGATTCGGAAAGGCCGAGAATTTCGAAGCCTCATTTCTCAGTGCCCGGGAGAGTACTGAACTTTTAGCCATCCCCTGCAATGATCGAAGTGCCGGGGAAATTCTTGAAAAGGGATCATTGATTTGTTTTGCCGTGATTCGTATTATTCTTGTAATACAAGGCAGAATCAAACCTGAGCGTTTTGATTCTGCCGCTCGCGAAAGTAGACAGGAGGCCAACTATGGAAGGCGAACACGAACATCAACACAAACATTTGCACGAGCACGGCCATTCACATAGCCACGAGCACGCGCACGATGGCCAAAAGCACGCGCATGAACACTCGCATAGTCATTCCCATGAGCACGAACATCAACATTCTCACGAACATGTGCACTCCGGGGCGCGGCACGAACATGATCATGAGCATACGGGAGAACATAGCCCCCACGAACATGACCATCCCCGCCATGGGAGTGAGCCTCACGAACATTCCCACTAAGAATCAAGATTGGCGGTTAGGGACAGGAGCATAGGTTTACACTTGCAGTTCAACCCGGGACCGAGGGAGAACTGCGCCTTGAGAAGGGTTATCGCGGGTTCGTTTAAAACATCACGATTGCTTCAGGACGAATCGAATCGGCAGAATGGCCCTGCAGGCAAGGGGCTTTCCATCTCTTTTGGCGGGAACGAAACTCGAATCCTTAATGGCCTTAACCGCTTCCTCATCGAACCCAAACCCGGCCTTCTTCAGTACCTCAATTTCAAGTGGGCGGCCTTGTTCGTCGATGGTAACACGCAGAAGAACAGTTCCCTCTTTTTCGAGCCTTTTTGCCAACGCCGGGTAACAGGGAACGACTTTGCGCAGGAAACTGGGACCATCCGGAGACCCAAAAGTTCTTTCCAGAGAACCTCTGCCGCCAGAGTCATTCCCGGCTCCTCCGGGCGGTCTGTCGCCGGAAGAAGCCGCAGTGCCTGCGCCGGTTCCGGCAATCTTCCCCAAGCCTTGCGATGATGAATCCGGGTTGCCGGGGGAGTCGGACTGTGTGGCATCGAGTTGAGCCGTGGTCTTGATTTCTTCATGCCTGTCCGAAGCAATGCCGGGTTTTATATTCTTCTTTGGATGGACAACGGCCTCGATGTTTTTCTTCCGAGGCGCCGGCAAGTCCTTATGCTCCGGGGGTATAGGTTTGCTTGGCAGTTCACGGCTCGATAGCTCCACTGCGCCGGTTTCAGAACCACCGGAGCTCTCTTTGGCCGCAGGCTCAAAGGGTCCTTGCAAGCTCGATCCGGCTGTATTTGCGTCACCATTGAGACTTACGAGCTGCACTTCCATCCATTTATGGTTCGGGACTTGAGGTTTTGGGGAGTACCAAAGCAGACAGGCAAGAGCTGAGTGCAACAAAAGCGCCAATGCCAAACTCGACCATGTCTTCCTGCCGGAAGCCAGTAGGTCTCGATTGCTCCACGTCGCAGAAATAATGTCTCCCGAATCATCCGATCTGGAAAGATCTATCTCACAGTACGTAACGGCTTCGGCTATCGAGTTAATTGCGGCCTCCTGTGGCGGGCTCAGGTTCTTCTTGACGGGGCAAAACCTGGTCTCTGCCTTTCGGTTTCCACTCCCGCGACAAGCGTTGCGCCTCGGCGATCTGGGATGGCGTCATTTTGGCGGCGATGATTTCCCTGCTCTTTACTCCAGTTGGATCGCCTGATGCAGCCGCAAGATCGAACCACATGTGAGCTTGCACAAAATCCTGCGAAAAGCCCTGGCCGTCATGGAACATCACTCCCAAATACCACTGAGCTTCGGCATTTCCCTGTTCGGCTATGAGTTTAAGCTCACTATACGCCCTGCTGGCGTACTCGCCTCTGCTATAAGCCGCAGCGCCCTCAGGGAGGCCGGCACAGGCGGGGGAAACAAGCGACAGGCAAACAAAAAGAACCAGTGGAGCTAACTTTCCACACATCCTTTCCCTCCTGAAATGCCATCAAAAAAAATAAGTCAACGCAACGCGGAAAGTCCGCGGTTCGGACGGGTGGAACACGTTGCCGGTTTGAGGCGAACCCGTTGGTGTGAGCTGAAAAGTGTAATAGTAGGTTATATCATCGGCCTTTGCATTGAGGAGATTGAAGATATCTCCCTCAATCGACCACCTTTTGTTGATCTTGTAGCCGAGGTTGTAATAGAGAAGGCTGGTGGTGGGAGACAGCACACCACGGCTCTGGGTCAGATAGCGAGGTCCGAAATACCGCCACCGCAAACCGGTGCTCCAACCGCACACATCATGCACGTATATGCCGGACGAGACGATTACCCCGGCCGCTTCGGGTACGTACGAACCCGGCCCCCCCAGAGAAGCCGGATTGTTCAGCGGAACGTTTAAGAAATGCGCCGACGAGTCGGCAAAATCTGCATCGATCGTCAACCATTTGGTCGGCGTATAGTAGTTTGCAAATTCGATCCCTTCGCGGATATCCTTGTAAGGACTGGGTACGTCCGTGCCTGCATCCCCGTCGAAGACCTCTTCGGATTGCAGCTCCAGCGCCCAGAACGTGAGAGAGCTTTGAAGGTTCGGGATGGCGAGTGTGCGGACGCCAACCTCCGCGCCCTCCGAGTGCGCTACCGCCAACGCCGGTGAAACCGGTTGGCCAAATATATTAGTCGTCGTGCCGGTTAACGGATCTATATGGGTAGTGGCGCCCCGCGTGTCGTCGGTGTGGTAGCCCAGTCCGCCGTTCAGGTAGAACTCGGTCTTTGCCCACGGCCCGAAGATCAAAGAGATCTTGGGTTCAGGAATGACCTTGAACAGGTCTCCGCTGTCGGCAGGTTGGGGGCCGTTGGCGGCATAGGTGTAATTGTTCTTGTTGTTGAAATTCATGAAATCTGCGCGAAAGCCCGCAACGGATCGAAACCACGGCAGCCATTGAACCTTGTTTTCAAAGTAGGGGGCCACGTCCGTTTCCACGACATCATCGTCGCGGACGACTAAAAAGACCTCGCGCTCATAGGTTCGATTCAAGACGTCGTGGATCACATCGTTTCGAAGGTCGAATCCGAAGGTGTTTTCCATTGGTATGCCGCACAATTGGCCAAAGTATGTCTGAGTTCCCCTCAACCCCTGCACCCACCGGGTGTCCTTTTGCTCGAACTGGTCCCCATATTTCGTCGAATAGCTCTCATTGGCGCCGGGTATATTGGGCAGTTCGGGCAGGTAGAAATCGAAGTCGTTCCAGAGTCCCATGTTGTAATAATATGCATATCCCATGATCTTTGTAGCCGAATGTTCGTCGGCTTGATGCCACTCGCCCGACATAAGGTAGCGATCCGTCAGGCCTCCGTCAGTGGGGCTGAGTGTGCCAAACCGGTCTACGAGGCCTTCGGCGACCGCAAGGTCCGGGATCTGGTTGCTCGCATGCCACGTGCCGTGATAACCCAATGCGGACGCGCTCCAGCCCTGACTTGCGTCTCCATGGCTGTAGCTCGCAAATCCGTTGTATTTTACAAAATTTTCGGGCACGTCCCAGGGCCCGTCGGTGTGCACTATTTCCAGTGCCCCCAGGAGATTGTCCTGGCCGCACTTGGTCGAAGCGGCCAACAGGCCGCGTTCATAATTCCAACTGCCGAATTCCATCTTCGCAATATTTTCAGGAAGGGTTTGAAAGTATTGAATATTTTCCCAACCGGCGGAGCCGAAGTCCCCCACGTTTGCGTAGTATGGCCCCTTTCCGTAGTCTATTTTCTGGATCAGTTCGGGAATAAGGAAATTGAGGTCCGTGTATCCTTCCCCATGGGCGTTCGAAGGCAAGTTGATCGGAATGCCGTTGAAAAAGCTTGCTATGTCGGTACCATGGTCGAGATTGAAACCGCGGAGAAAATACTGGTTCGCCTTCCCATCCCCGCTATGCTGCGTAACGATGACTCCGGGCATGGCTTCGAGAACCTCGCCGGGACGGCTGATGGGGCGTTCCTCGAGTTCCAGCGCTCCAATGGTTCCCTGCGTCGAAGTATCGGCGATGCCGATCATGCTGTCGCTGCGTTCCTCCACCACTATCTCGGGCAATCGGGTTGTCGGCTTTTGAGACTCGCTCGTGTCCGAGGATGAGGCCTGCGCCGTGGTCGTCGGTGCGTCGGCATCGGCCCATGCCAAACCCGGCAAAGCCCAACAGAAACTTCCGATCAATGCCAAAAACGCGACGCCAGCCCCGTATCCGCCTTTTCTCTTCCTCCGGATGAAACTCATTACGTTCTTCCCACTCCGGACCTCATCAAAAAAAAGCCACGAACAATCACTCCCCACCTTCTGATGGGTTGAGGCGTTCGTGGCCAATTAGTCGATCTGCGATCTGTAAATCAGCTAAACTTTACGCTGCTGAGAAGCAACTCCCCTGTGGCCCGGAGTGGATCACACTTTCATAGCGTGTATGTCCAGCCAACAGATTGATGCCAATCTAGCTCAATTGACACTTCACGTCAAGTGGAAACACAGCGAATGAAAATAACGGCATGGGGCTTCGACGGCGCATGGAGTCCTTCGGTATAATCGTCAAAAATCACGTCAGCTACCGTCTGGCGGGGCGTGCAGACTGAGAGCCGTTGAGCGTACAGCTCGTACGTACGCTCTATCGTCCTGCCGTGCAGGATATACCCTGGCAACCTCTGTGCCGCGGGAGGGGTGATAGTTGAACGGCAGCAAGACCTTTGGATCCGATGACCAATAGAGATCGAAACGTGCATAGGCCGCGTGGGAATGAACGGGCATCATCAGCTCTACGACCACTGCTGTGTCCAGTTCGTCGGGCTTGGGCAGACGCCAATCCGGATGGCCGCCCAGCCGCAGATTCCTGCAGTACCCCTGAGCCTGCTCGAATGTCATCTCGTTTCCGTTATCGCCCTTCTGCCACATTAACTGTCGTTCGGTGTCTGTAACTGTACCGTCTCCGTTATCTATAAATCTTCCCGCTGAGGCAACGGACGCTTTCTGGATATACGAGAGAAGCGGGAGGATGGATGCTATTAACATGAGCGAGAACGTCAGCGTTTTTCGCATATCGGCAACCTCCTATTCATAGAGAGCCTCCGGGAAGAATCTTGGCGATAAACCAGCCTGCTGCGTAGAACACCCCGAGGAGGACCACATCCGTAGGGCCGACGGGCAAATCAACTTGATATGCCACCCAGAAGCCGAGAAATGCCATGACTCCGCCGCAAAGCGAGGCAAAAATTGTGAACTGGCGCATATTTCGCGCGAACAAGTGCGCCGTGAGGGCGGGGATCAGCAGAAATCCGAACGCGATCATTGGCCCCACACTGAGCACCGCCATCGAGACGGTCAGGCCGATCAGTAAATAAAGCAGTACATCCCAGAAAACCACGTTCTTGCGAAGTGTAATCGCCATTGACCTGTCGAAGGAGACCAGGAGCAACTCCTTGTGAAACAATCCCAGCGTTGCGAGGACAAGCGCAAGGGTTGCTGCCGTCAGAATCAGATCGAAATCGGAGATAGTGATGACCTCCCCTTTGAGCATGTCAAGCCAGCCAAGCTCGCCGTAAGGGTTTTTTGACAGCACCAGGATGCTCAACGATGCGGCCACGACGTAGGCTGTGCCGAGCCGGCCCTCGGGCTGGCCGCGCCCGCGTCTTTCCATAAACGCCAACGCCAGAATCGCAGCCAGTGAAAATGTCATCGAGCCGATAAAGGCGAGCATGTGCGCGCTTTCCGAGGGATGGCCGCCTAGCCTGACTCCGAGCCACAACGGGGCGGAGAGCGCGATAGCTACGCCGGTCGAAGAAACCTGCGGCAGTGCAACGCCCATGAACACAAGCCGGCGCATCACTAGAAACACGCCGACCAGAGGGCAGGAAAAACCTACGAGCACGCTGGTATAAACCGAGTTGCGCAGCAGAAAATCGGGCGAGAGAATATGACTTAACGATCCCAGCATCAGCTTATTCCTATTTCAAAAATCTCAGCCATCCGTTCGGAGGTAAGCAGTTCGTCCGGTGCGCCCTGGAGCACTTTCCCCTGATGAAGCCAGAGAATTTGCTGGGCATGATGGCGAATCGCTGCAAAATCGTGAGTGACGAGCAGGACGGCGATTTGCCTTTCCTTCCGGGTTTTGGAAATAAACTCCAGTACCGAATGTGTTGCCTCGGCGTCCACGCCGGCAGTCGGTTCGTCGAGAACCAGGATGTCCGGGCGCGTAGCCAGGGCGCGGGCGATAAGCACGCGCTGTTTCTGACCGCCGGAGAGTTCGGCAAACCGCTTGTGGGCCGGTTCCTCAGCGCCTGTTGCGCGGAGGCATTCTCGCGTGAAAGCGCGTTCGGAAGACGGGACAAAACTCGCAGGGCGCACGCGTCCATATGTGCCCATCAGAGCGACGTCGAACCCTGTCAGCAGATAAATCGGATCGAACTGACCGGCCTGAGGAACGTAACCGAACACGAGCGGCGCACAAGTCGGGGCGGATGTGTCGATCTTGCCTGCAACCGGAGGAATCAGCCCGAGCATCGTCTTGAGCAGGGTCGATTTGCCCGAACCGTTCGCGCCGAGAATTGCGGTGAAACTGTCGCGGGCAATCGAGAGCGAAATCCCGGAGAGCACCGGCTGACCGTTGTAACCAATGCTCAGGTTGTCAAGGGTAATAAGCGCATCATTCATATCTCAGTCCAATGGGGTCCCGCCCGGACAAAGCACGGGCGGGATGCAACTTTTTTCATGTTCATTTCATCGCTGTGCGGTCTTCCGCGCTTGTTCTGCAGCCAGCAATCCGCGAATGATCTCGTCCTCCATTTTGATGTAGGTTTCCGTGTTCGCTATGCCGCCAGGCATGATGGGCAGCGTTACCAGGGTCGCCCCGGTCTGTTCAGCAATCTGCCTGGGCACCTTTTCGGGAAACTGCGGTTCGCGAAGGACGATCGAAACATGCTCGGCCTTCATGGAGGCAATCAATTCCTCGATGTGACGAGGGGTTGGATCGATGCCGGGTTTAAGTTCAATGGTGCCGAAGTAAACTAGGCCGAAGCGCTCCGCGAAATATGTCCAATGCTCGTGATAGGACACGAACTTCACGCCCTTGAGCGGCATGACCTCCTTCTTCCATTCTGCAATCTTGGCGTCGAGTTTGGCTAGATACGCATCACGGTTGCGCTTGAATTCCGCTTGATGCTGCGGAGCAAACTCCACCAGCGCTTTGTAGATATTCCCTATCGCCGTCTTTGCCAACACCGGGTCGAGTATGTAGTGCGGGTTGCCGTAGGGATGAACGTCGCCCTGGTAGTGATCGGTGGATTTGGGTACATCTTTGGGCACGATGCCGACTGAGGCGTCCACGTAACCAGCTCTTCCTATCTGAATGCGAGGGTTCTTGCTGGCTTCCAGCAGCGCAGGCAGAAAGGCGTGTTCACAGTCAAATCCCACCAGAACAAGCAGGTCCGCCTTGTTCATGATTGGTACGAAGCTCGGTTTCATCGGGACCCCGTGGGTATCTTCAACACCGGTGGCAAGGCTTTGAACGTCCACCAGGTCCCCGCCGACCTCGCGCGCAAAGTCCGCCAGATCGGTCAAAGTCGTGACGACCCTGATTTTGGCGGCATAAGCCGGCATAGGTCCCCCGCATAACAACACCACGGCTAGTGTGGCAATCGATAATAAAAGCATGAATTTCTGCTTCATGTTAATTTCCTTTCTAATCAGGGCTAGCGCTGCTGCCAACCATGAGCATGTGAGCCGATGATCCAGGCCCACTGCAGATAAACTGCATCGTCCGGCTTCAGGCCGGATACGACGTTGGGTTCGGTATGAGTATACTGAAGACGAATTTGACTCCAGTGGCTTGTGGCCCACGTGATATATGGCGAGTACGCGAAAGTGCGGTCCATGTTGTTCTCTGCGTTCTCCACCCACTCGAACAGGAACCCTGCCGACCACTCCCGGCTCCACTTGTAAGTGAGATACGAATACATGCCATAGGAGTCAACGTATCGGTCGAACGGGCTGAACTTGGCGCCGCCCGGCGTCGGCATGACTTCATAGCTGTTGCCGCTGCGGAGCACTTCAGTGCCCCAAATAAGGCTATTGAACTGATTGCTTTGCAGCGGTTTCCAGCTCAGAGTGAGGTCCACTCCCTCCAGGCTGCGCTCGCGTTCTGTGAGCGTGCTGCCGGGATATTGGGGAAGTGTTTCAGGCGTGCCATTGGGCAGGGCAATCACACCGTTCTTGTCAAGTGCGTGTGGATTGCTCAGGCCTGAAATGCCGGGTTCGAGGGATAGGTCGGGCGTCAGGTCAATAGAAGTGGACGCTCGGCCAAAATAAACCAACCCGCCGATGGGGCGGTAGTCGCCGTTAGTGAGACCGACATTGGGATTAGATGCTACATAGGTTGGCGAATCGCCAAAATGATTGCCCACGCCTGCCGTGATGCTGACATAATGTTCGATTGGCACAAGCCAATTGAGCTGCGCTCCATCTGTCTGTGATTCGCCGCCTATGTACTGGTCGAGCACCAACGGGCGGTTCACGAACGGCAGTTCATGATCGTGTATGTATCCCAACCTGCCGAATTCGCCGAAAAACCGCCCTGCCTTCAACTCCAGATTACACGGCAGTGAAGTCGTTTGGACCGCAGCTTCTTCTACGTCGACTAACGCTTCGCCGGTGATCGGGTCGGCAGAGGCATTGATCACCGCATAGCCTTTTGCAAACGGATCGACCGCCGCCGCTATGTTCAGTTCCACCGAACGCTGGTTCACGTCGAACCCTCCTACCCTGTCGTTGCCGGTATCGTTCGACCCTTTGCTGCGATACGTGAAGATCGTCTCCCCCACGAGCCCGATGGAAGGATTGAACTTGCTCGGCATTAACTGCCGCTGCGCATCGACCACCGAGCTCACCTGTTCCTTCAACTCATCGACTTCCTGCTTCACCTGTTCGGTCGAAGCGGTCTCGACCGCCGCTGCAGCCGGAGGCGCAGCAGCGGGCTGGGGCTTTTGGACTTTTGCGGTCAATTTTTCAATTAGCTTACGCTGCTCGCCGATAGTTTGTTCCTGTTGTTTGACGGTTTTCTGGAGGGCCTTCAGTTCCTGGATGGTCTGCTCCTGTTTTTTGAGGGTCTTTTCCAGGTTTTCCAGCCTCTCTTCCGTTGTCTGGGCAAACGCACACGACGAAAATACAAGCACGAAAACGAGTGCAATCATAGTCCGCATCGTTGTTCCTCCTCATGGTTACCTTCTGATGAAATCTTTCCTGCTTTCCCTTCTCTGAAACGTTTCGAGCAGTCTCTTGTAAAACCGTTGCGATCCGATCAGCGGTGTTTCCGCTCACCTCGCGAGGAGTAGAGATTTGAAAATGCACGCTTCGCCCCTCGCTTGATTGCGATCATGATGCTCCGCGAGGCGTTCCTATATTGTTTTGCAGGAAGCTCTAAGGTCCGGGTATTATGCGGGAGGAGCTCGATTTAAATATGGAGAACATCGAAAAGAGAAAAAGTTTACGGTATTTTCCAGTACGCCGGGAAAAATGCTGGAAACAACCGGTGAAATTTGCGGGCAATCCTGAAGATCCAGGTTTGAATGGTGGAAGACACAAAAGCAGATGGCGCAATTATCGTGGTGGTCTCCATCTTCATGGTGATGAAATGCACACCCCAGAATGGAGAAAGAAAAACAAAGGAGGAAGATTAATGCAAGTTTTCTGTTCATGCCGCCAAACTTAACCCGGCTCGCACGCCGGCGTTTTTGGTTCTGATACATTTGGGCATCGCGCCGCTCAGGTACAAAGAATTAGCCCTGTGCGTTTACAATACGGCTTTGCCCAATCCGTACACGTAACTCTGAGAAAGTCATCCATTTCGCTTTTCTGCGGCGGTGCCGAGTGCGTTTCAGCCAGCGTTCAAGCCCCCAATATTAATAATTCAACCCGGATGTCGGCAACCCAACCCCGAAATTCAGATTTCTCTTCCTCTTGGTGAAGGTATAGCCCATTAAACACACCCATGCAATAAAGTCTTTCTTCATCAGGGCGCCTGTTCTGGGTAGCCTAAAAAGCCCACCCCCTTTTGTGCATCGCTGTCCAGGTAGATCTGAAGATATTGCCCATGCGTGCAGGAGGGTACGTCTATGACCCGGGCTATTCCATCGCTTTTCAGCCCCGGGTCGAGCGAGATGAGGGCGTCGGGGCACTGGTGGAAAAACGCCTCCCTGAACACTGTCCCGGGGCTGTCAGGATCAATCGCCAGGGGGACGATGTTTGCCTCTATCAGGTCGTTGAAAAAATGGGTGCCGAAAGATGGTTCCGGTACGGCCCCAACCTCTCTCATGGCTATTTCGCCCAGGACCCTCGTGCGGTTAATATCTTCATAGCCTACTTTGACGCCCATCTTCACGTCGTTTGTTCCCCATCTTCCCGGTCCGAAAAGGGCGTAGACCTTGTTTTCGAGCAGGCGATTGATCCTTCTCACCATCCGCCCTACAGCAAGCCGCTCGTCGAATGTCGAGAGCCCGGCATAGGTCGCGGGATCGATGTATACAATGTATTCAATGTTCTTGACCGCACTGCTGAACAGGACGCTGCTGCAGGTAAAAAGAACTTTTTGGGGGTCGATGTCCTTGGGGACGGCCACTTTTTCCACAAGCCTGCTCAAGGAGAGCGCGCGGCACTGAAGAAGATAGAGTCTGCCGTCGTCCCAGGCGAATTCAACTTCTACAGGCCGGCCGTATGCTTCCTCCAACTGATGAAGGATTTTTTTCATAAGTCCTGCCAGGGGCGTTTTGGAAAGAAGGTTGTCGAAAGTTATACTGGCGCGGGCCGTGTCGATTTCCTCTTTCTTGAAAAGAGGCGCCGCAAGATGCCCATCATCATCGACTGAGACGGCGTAATAAAGGTCGGGATGATTGATTGCCCGGAAGAGGTCCGTGGCCGGGATCGTCAGTACAGACCTTGATTTCAAGTCGAGAACGTCAACCAGCTTCTGGGAGTATTTCTTGATTTCTTCGGCGCTCACTTCCGGGCGAAGGAGGGGATGGCTGAGGGGGACCATTCGGGGGTAGTCAGGCCCGATGCGTTCAACGGCGCGCGTGCCCAGACCGAAGACCATCCTCACCAACCCATCGGCCCGTACTATCCTCGGGGTCCAGGCGTATACATTCTGTGAAAAAGCTACTCCTGCCGCAGTCGGGAAGAAATAATCATTGAACTGCCTTCCGACTACCTTTTGCACGAGAACGCTCATCCGTTCATCGAAATCGAGCAGGTTGTGGTCCAGACGGTAAAGAATGGCCTGTGGGCTGAATACGCTTGTAAGCACCTGCTTCAATGCGTGTGTGAATTCGTTGAGCCGGATCTCGATCTTGCCTTGATTTGCAATGAAAACCGAGTCGTATTTGCCCGAAAAGGTAAATCCGACGTTGTCCTCCAGCAGGCTGGACGAGCGGATTATGAGCGGATGTTCGCCGACCTTCTCCAGAAAAGCCCTGAACTGCTCCGTCACGTCGGACGGAAAAGTGGCCTTCTGGATTGTTTCCGATAACTGGCCGTATTCTTCCTCGATTGTTTCCCGGTTTTTATATTTTTGAGAGTGAAGTGAGAAGAGGTTGTTCGAGTCGAGAAAATCGGTCAGAAAACCAGAATTGAAATAATGCGACTCGGGGATCCTTACGTATTTTTCAAATTCCGGGTCTCTTTGTCGAAGCAGCGGCAAAATAATCTTATAGGCGAGGAACATTCCTGCCGCTTTACCGCCGATTCGTCCCCCGCGTCTGGGGTTCCAGATAATTTGTCCCATCAACTCGTCCATATCCCGGATCGTGATATGATTCTTGGCCACTCCCAGGAAGGGGAGCTGATCGGAAATGAACCGGCTAACCAGGGCGACGCGCACGCCCATTGACTCGCCGGGGCTTATATAAAGGCTGCCCTTGGGGATTGCGCACAATTCTCGTACCGCTTCACGAATCTGGCTGGATGTGACCCCTTCGGTGTTCATGAGCTTGTTGAGGCTCTGAAAAGAGTCACGTTTTCTGGCAAGGTTGATATAGTTCTCTATATCCTCCAATGTAAAATGCCGGGCAAAATATATATCGGTAAGTATGCCCGTCACCTCTCCGATTGTCCGCTCGGTTGCCGGCTCGCCAAGCGCTTCCAGTTGCCTGACCGCATCCTGCCGGATTGACTCCGTGCATACGATCCCGCGCTTGCACAGCACGGAGAGAAAAAGCTTGCGAATTTCATCCAGAAGATGGGGAAACCGGATCATTTTGTCATAGAGCCGGTATGAGCGAATCAGGTCCGCTGCGCATATGTCCGTCGAGGTGAAGTATGCTTTGGTGTTTTGGCCCATCAGAACTCCTGCGAGGACTTCAGGTCATTTTTCACGCGAAGCCGCGAAAAGGACGGATTCCATCCCGAAGAGCAAGAGAGTTGCGCGACAATTCCAGCTCCAAAGCGGAGCGTCGCCGCTCGGAAAAGGAGGGCAGCGTTTTTTAGTTTTTTCAGTCTTGGCGGCTCTTCCTGATCTGTCTATGATCAGTGGGAAACTTCCTACACCCAGCCTCGCAGTTTGCAGGCTTCGGCCACTCGAGCAATTGCAACCAGATAGGCGGCTTCCCTGAGATGTATTTTGTTGCGCCGGCTCATCTCATATACGCTTGCAAAGGCCTGGGTCATTCTCTTATCAAGCCTCCAGTGGACCTCCTGCAGCTCCCAGTATAGGTTGTACGCATTCTGAACCTGCTCGAAATAAGATACTGTCACTCCACCTGCGTTGGCAAGGAAGTCCGGCAATACAACTATACCCTTATCGTCGAGAATGAGGTCGGCTTCGGGTGTAGTTGGTCCGTTTGCCAGTTCGCAGCAGATCCTGCACTTGAGATTTGCAGCGTTGTCGGCGCGAATCACGTTTTCGAGCGCTGCCGGGAAAAGCACCGTCACCGGAAGGGCGAGAAGCTCCTCGTTTGTTATTTCGTCAGTCCCCGGAAAGCCTTGTACTACACCGTTTCTTATCTTGTAATCGACCAGGGCCGCCGCGCTGATACCGTTCGGGTTGTAGACGCCGCTCTTGGAATCGGAAGCCGCGACGAGCTTGAGGTTCAGGATCTCCTCGCCCAGAAGGGCGCCATGCTGACCTGCGTTACCGAACCCCTGGACGGCCATTGTGGCGCCTTCGAGGCTGATGTTGCCGACTACAGCGGCTTCGCGCGTGACATAGATGCCGCCTCGCGCGGTGGCGTCTCCCCGGCCTTTGGACCCGCCCAGAGCCAGCGGTTTGCCGGTTATCACTCCCGGGTGATTTTCCCCGATGATCGTTTCATACTCGTCCATCATCCAGGCCATAATCTGCGGCGTGGTATATACGTCCGGGGCCGGGACGTCCTTCGTTACACCCATGGACCTGGCAAACGCACGCACATAGGCCCGGGCCAGACGCTCTTTCTCTGTTTCGGAGAGTTCCTTTGGGTTGCAGACGACGCCTCCTTTGCCTCCACCGAGCGGCAGATCCACAACGGAAGTCTTCCACGTCATCCAGGCGGCAAGAGCCCTGACCGTGTCCATTGTCTCCAGAGGGTGCCACCTGACGCCACCTTTGGCCGGACCTCGCGCGGTGTTGTATTGGATTCTGAATGCATGGAAAATCCTGGTTGAACCATCGTCCATTTTAACGGGCAGGGTTGCCTTGATCTCCTTCATCGGCCACCGGAGCAGCTCATTGGTCGCCCGGTCAAGCTCCAGTTTTTCCGCCGCATGGTCTATTTGCTGCTGGGCAATTGTAAACGGGTTGAACGCCTCTGCTTTCATTATTGCTCCTGTGGAATTTGTTATTCACCATTGACTATTCACTATTTCAGTGTGTCAGGTTCCAGGCTATTGCGCTCAAGCCGGTCACGATCAGCACGATCTCTATAAGAACATCGTAGAGCGGGTCCTCCCGGAGCTTTCTTTTGGACCCTATTTTAAGAAAAAACCCGTAAATGAAGGCGGGAGCGATAAGGAAAAAGGAAAAACGGGTGGAGATTCCAGCAAGGGGACCGCAAACGGCCGTAATGACAAGCGCCAGAAGGACCGTAACCGTGAAAAGGACGGTCCTCTTTTCTCCAGCGAGCACGACGAGGGTCTCTTTGCCGACAAGCCTGTCTCCCTGAATTGCGAGGAAGTCGCGCAGGGTTGTTCGGACGAGAGAGAGCAGAAAAATGATCCAACAGGCGTACACCACCCGGCTTGAATTATAGCCACCGGCAACATAAGGCAGGACGCAGACGGATGCCCAGGCCAAGGGCACGAAAAAAGTCTTCGAAGTTGGGACATCCTTTAGCTTGACCGGAAATTTTTCCCACCCTGTCGGCATGAAGACCTTGACCCCGTATAGAAGCCCCATCAATATCAAGAGAAGCATAAGAATGAAATTACGAAAACCCAGACTGTAGGCTAGAATCAGTGCGGCCGCAAGGGATAAGGCGCTCGAGAACATGAAGACAGGCCGCCATTTTCGATAGAAAGCAGCCCTGCCGGGATCGTTTAACTCGATGGAGTCCTGGTCCAGGTAAACATTGAGCGAATGCATCGCAAAGGCGTACCCTGCAGCCATCAGGCTGAACGCCGCCGACCCGGCAAAGTCGGTCAGGGCTTCCGCAATCTGGACCAGGAGCGCCGTCGCCAAAGCGATGTAAAAATTGCCGTAAGCGAGCCTCTCAAGAATGTGTTTCCACCGGAACTTTGTCCCCGCTTCCGGTGTTACGGCCTCGAGGAACTCAACGATGTTTCGTATGATCCAGTTTGGAGTTGACGCCCCCGCCGAAACCCCGACGCAGGAGTAACGAGCCATTACCCTGGGGTCCAGGTCCGATTCCGTTTCCACGTGGAAAGTCGGTATGGCGCAAGCACGGGCCACCTCGGCAAGTCTTAGGGTGTTTCCGCTATGAAGCCCCCCCACTATGACCATTGCCTGGACTTTGGAACACAACTGCCTTACTTCGGCCTGCCGCTCCTGTGTTGAATCACAAATCGTGTTTTTTACTATTCCATTCGGGTATTTCTTTAGAAAAGTTTCCTGGACTTCCCGAAAGACCTCTTCGTTCTGGGTAGTTTGCGCCACAAGAAGCACCCTGTCCCAGTGAGAGGGCAATTCGTCGATTTGTTCGGGGCGGTTTATCACGGCGCCGCGATTCTCGGTGTAACCGAGAAGCCCGATGACTTCGGCATGATCCGCGTCGCCAACTATTATCGTGTAGTATCCGCGCCTTGCATGTCTCTTTATGGCCGCATGGACTCTGGCTACTCGCTTGCATGTCGCATCGAGAAGAGTTGCCCCCTGCTGATGAAGCTGCTGGCGGCTGTAAGGAGGAATTCCGTGGGCGCGGATCACCACCTTTTTGCCCGCGCAGTTCTCAATGCGGTTTTCGTCCACGACGCCCTTTTTCCCCAGCATCGTCAGGACCTGCCTGTTGTGGATAAGGGGTCCGAAGGTGCAGATGTCCTCGCCTTTCTGACGATGCTGGATAGCGCTCATGGTGATTTCGATTGCGTCGCGGACCCCTTTGCAAAAGCCTGTTGTCCTTGCAATGACAACTTTCATTATTTTTCCATTTCCAGGTTCGGGTGCCCGGTGTTTCGCTGCAGCTACACGGATTGAGAATCCTACCAACTTTGGGGGGCTCTGGCAACCCTCGCGGCGAAAAGGTGCAAACGGGCGACCAAAACCAGAGCCGGGATAATGCCGCAACGAGCGATCGGCAGGTTAATAAATATGGACACCATCGAGCGGTAAGACCTTAATCTAGCATTCAACTCGCGTCATTCCCGACATTTTTTGTCACTCCCAGCCAATATCTATTTCCAACTTGTGCATTCATGGTAACTGCGGGAATACATCGCAATTGCCGATAGTGGACAATAGCTTGTAATCACAAGTAGTTTTAAGAAAAGCGCCCCTGATTGCTTCTCGCGCCCGAGGAAAGAATTTGAGCTGGTATGAATCATGCTCTTGGTCATGGAAACATCGATTGGCCCTGTTTGGCGGATCGGAGGCGTTCAGTTCGAGCTAATCGTGTGGTTGTGAGTTGAGGAGAAGGAGAAGTTTCATGGAAAAGGCAGTAAAATACTATCGCGATGCACAAAATGGTCTACTGCAAACCTCAATGACCAAAAGAGCGTACAGAAGCGCCGTCTTTTGTTGCTTGCTGTTGCTGAATCTTGCGTATTTGGGCTGGCCAAACCCTGTCCGTGCAGAATGGACCGGCGTCGGCCCTCAAGGTGGTGAGGTTTTGGCTCTGGCTATTGATCCTGCGAACCTGCAAACGGTCTATGCAGGGACTGGTGGGGGTGTGTACAAGAGTGCGAATGGCGGCAAAAACTGGCAACTGCTCAACCAGGGCATGCAGCTTACTACCATCTCCACTCTTGCGATCGACCCCGTGGCACCGCAGACAGTCTATGCCGCAAGTTCGGAGGGCGGCGTGTACAAGAGCACGGACGGCGGAGGAAGTTGGAATGAGGCTGACTCTGGCATTACAACCAGACACATGACTTCTCTTGCGATCGATCCCAAGACCCCGCTAACGGTCTATGCCGGGACTTGGGTGGGCGGTGTATGGAAGAGCACGGACGGCGGTGTCACCTGGAATCAGTTAGGCCTTCCAGCCTATACTTACATCCTGTGTCTTGCGATCGACCCCATGACCCCTCAGACGGTCTATGCCGGAACCTGGGGAAGCGGCGCATACAAAAGCACGGATGGAGGCGCAACCTGGCAGCAGGCTGACGATGGCACAGGCATTACAGCAAACAGTACTATCAACTCTATTGCGATCGACCCCAAAACCCCGCAGACGATCTATGCCGGAACCGACAACGAGATTTACAAGAGCGCGGACGGTGGTGGAAGCTGGAACCAGGTTAGTTCAGGCTTTGGCATCTACTCTCTTGCGATCGATCCCATGACTCCACAGACGGTCTATGCCGGAACTGAGGGGAGTGGAGTATACAAGAGCACGGACGGCGGAAAAAGCTGGAAGAAAGCCGACTCAGGCTTACAGGACAATGGCGCTTTGTCGAGCTACGGTACTGCGATTAATCCCATGACCCCGAACAACGGTGCTTTGTGGGTCTACTGTATTGCGATTAACCTTATAACCCCGAAGACGGTCTATGCCGGAACTTGGGGGGGCGGCGTATTCAGGAGCACGGACGGGAGTGCAAGTTGGCAGGAGGCTAACTCAGGTCTTGCAGCAACTTTGACCAACTTGGTTGTGATCGATCCCAAGACCCCGCAGACAGTCTATGTCGCGACTGATTCCAGCGGCGTATATAAGAGCATAGACGGCGCCGGAAACTGGAAACAGGGCAACTCAGGGTTGCCCGACCCTCAGGTCTGGGCACTAGCGATCGACCCCGTGACGCCGCTGACGGTCTATGCCGGATCCGGCGGAGGCCTATACAAAAGCACGGATGGCAGTACAAGCTGGCATCCGTCCGGCTCAGGCCTGCCAGTCTGTTTGATCACCTCTCTTGTGATCGACCCCAAAACGCCGCAGACGGTTTATGCCGGAAATTTTGACGGCGGCGTATACAAGAGCACGAATGGCGGAAAAAGCTGGCAACAGGCCGACTCCGGCATTACCACAACCAGCACCATATACGCACTTGCCATTGCCCCCGGGACCCAGCAGACGATCTATGCCGCAACCGGCGATGGCCTATTCGAGAGTGCGGACGGCGGAAAAAGCTGGCAACAGACCGGCATAAGCATGCCAAGCGCTCTGATCTACTCTATTGCAATTGACCCCAAGACCCCGAAGACGGTCTATGCCGCAGCCGGTTATTATGGCGTATACAAGAGCACGGACGGGGGTGGAAGCTGGGGACCGGCTGAATTGGCTCTGCCGGAGGCGCTCCATAGAATATCCCTTGCGATTGACCCCAGGACCACGCAAACGGTTTACGCTGGAATGAAGGGCGGAGGCGTATGCAAAAATACGAACGGCGGGCTGTAAAACTCTGGAAGCACCGATGAAAAATCCTGATGGTTCACCACGTGTAATTTGAATACTGAAATTGATTTCGAAGAGTGATAAAACCTTCTCTTAAGAGTTGTCACGGGCATTTCCACAGGCTGGTCGAAGTCGCCAATCGTTTCGGCCATTGTCTGCGGGGCCAACAGCTCTCGTTTAATTCGATTTTGATCCTCTTTTGGGCCGGGAAAGAAATGGAAAAAGTCGATGTCACAATTCTCGGCGCAACTCCCGAAGAAATCGCTCCGCTCTGCACGTCCTTTCGGCCCTCGAGCAGTTCTAAAATAGCCGGGAACCCGTTCTCAACTTATATTTACCGTGACCTTAAATTGCTGATGGGAACAACGGGCGTCGGGAAAGTGAACGCGGCTGCAACTGCAGCGGCGGTGCTTACCAGCTTCAAGGCCGGCGAGGTCTGGAACGTCGGCTGCGCTGGGGCCTATGGAGGTTCAGGGCTTGAAATCGGAGACGTCCTGATCAGCGAAAACTGTATTTGCGCAGATGAAGGAATTTTGCGAAAAGAAGGGCCAGTATCAACCAGCAGCCTTGCAATCCCTCTGGTCCTAAAGGACGGTCAACCCTTCTATGACTCTTTCCCGATCTACGAGTTCCTGGCCCGCAAACAAATCCGCGCTATCCTTCCGGCGGGCATGTTCAGTACGGACCCATCCGGGGGTATCCGGCCGGACGATCTCCCCGGCGAACAGGGTGATAGCTTTGCCCCCGGCTATTGCCCCGAGAAAAAGCGTCGCTTCAGGGTCCAATATGGGCCAAGTCTTACGGTGGGCATGGCGAGCGGCGATATGGACACGGCCGATGCACGCTTTCGAAGCTTCCATGCCCTGGCGGAAAACATGGAGGGGAGCGCGATTGCCCAGACCTGCCTTCTATTTGACGTTCCATTCCTGGAGTTTCGCGGAATCAGCAACATGGCCGGAGTCCGGGACAAGGTCAAGTGGGACTTCCGCGCGGCAGTGGAACATTGCCTTTCGGTAATAAAGCACCTGCTTGACAAACGCTAAGACGGGGATGGAGGACGCGGGGAAAGTTGCGGCTAATCAGCAAAGAATTATTGGACAAGACACTGGTAAGGCCGCATTATAGCTCTCTGGACGCAACCGGTTCCAAAATGCCAGTTTTCGTTTCGTGCTGTGAAGGCGTGTTTATGGAGATTGAGTTTCAAGACGCTCTCCAGTAAATATTTTGCTGACTTTTTGTAGACAAAAGCACCGAGCCATACGTCTAAAGCTGCAGAAAGGGAGGTTTAGCGCCTGAACCGGGCGATCAGCCGCCGTCGCGGAGGTTAAACCTCCCAGGGCAGACGCAGGCGGTATTGAAGAGACGTTAAAATGATAGGGGCAACGTTGGGGGGGGGTTGCCTTCCGTTGCCGTGCTTATTCTGAATCATGAGGCGTTTATGCTCGAATGCCGAAAAAGGGCCAGTTTCAAGGAGGAAAAACATGAAGCGCTTATTTAGGGTCTTTTCGGTGATCCTGGTGGTAGTTGCCGTCCTGATGCTTGCCTCTCCCTCTTATGCATACAGAGGAGGCCACGGGTATTACGGGGGCCGCGGATATTACGGCCACGGCTGGTACCGTGGGTATGGCTGGGGACGTGGGTGGGGCTGGGGACCATGGTGGTGGGGCGCGTGGGGATTGCCGTACTACTGGGGCGCCTGGGGCTACCCGTATTACTACGGGGGCTACTCCCCTTATTATTACGGAGGATATGGAGGATATTATCCTTACGCGCCGTATTATTATAACGGCTACGGTCCCGGTTCTGGTTATTGATAAAAGGGCCGGTGTCGTAATCAGTTTTTCACGATTTCAGGTTTGAACGTCAGCTTCCATCTCCGGCAGCAGTCCAAAGGCGGAGTGCGTGCGACATGGGGGATTTGAGGCAACCTTGCGACAGCAAGAATGGTGGAGAATCTTTCTGCGGGGAACACGCGGAGACGAGGCTGATTTTACACAGTTATGGCAAATTCGGTCGAATTATGCGCCCCATTTAGCTTGCGTGATGGAGGGAAAGTCAGATGACTCGATGGAAAGTAATTCTTATTGCGGTTGGTATCATTCTTATGGTTTACGGCGGTTTCCTTTTTGCGCAGCCTCAGCAGGCGCCTTCGGAGCGGGGAGGACCGCCGGCGGACAGGGACCCCAGAATGGAGCACATGATCGATATGATGTTCCAGGACATGGATACCAATCATGACGGGAGGATCAGCAAAGCCGAATGGATGGCCTTTCAGGAAAAACAATTCAAGATGTTGGACAGAAACGGCGATGGCTTCATCACCAGAGATGAGGTAAGGGCCGACATGATCAGGAGGATGAGAGCACAGCAGCAGCAGCAAAGGACAAGGCCCTCTGAATAGCTTCCAGGCAAGCGGGGTCTCGTGATTATTTGATTAATCTTATCGGCCATGTGCTTCCTGAAGCGTCACGGCGGCGGACATGACATATACATGAATCCGAAGACCGGCAAGAAGGCCCCCAATTCCACGTCATTCAGAACTAAAAGACAGTCTTTGCGAACTGATTCGAAAACGGCTCGAAATCGGCAAATAGAATCAATTGTCCCCGGCACCATCGGACTT
The DNA here is from genome assembly GCA_052143075.1 of Syntrophobacteraceae bacterium. Classification (GTDB taxonomy): domain Bacteria; phylum Desulfobacterota; class Syntrophobacteria; order Syntrophobacterales; family Syntrophobacteraceae; genus SbD1. Next base: position 52,559 of record JBKQTS010000214.1, read on the forward strand.
TTGGGCAGGCATGGGTAACAGTGTTCCAATGAGCTTGTCTTTTTCAGCCCAGAGCTTATCCAGCCAATCCTTGAACCGCCGGCGGAATTCCCGGTCTGTAAGATAATCTCCGAGCAACTCCGGGGTGACGGGTATCTGTTTTACCCGCACCTTGATTTCCATGGAACTGCTGCACAAAAGTGTCCACAACCCCGGAGTTCCTTCCGGATATACGATTGTCACATCCAGTATGGAGTGAAGTCGCTGACCTAAAGTGCAAAGCACAACAGCCATGCCGCCGGGCTTAGGTCTCAGCAGGTAGGTAAAGGGCGAATTATCTTTCTCCCGTTTTGCCGTGGTGAAACGCGTTCCTTCCACGAAGTTCATTATGGTTACAGGGAGCAGTCTGAATTTGTCACAGGCGATGCGGGCAGTTTCCATATCCCTGCCGGCCGAGGCCGTTCGCTTCATAAAAGGAAAGTCCAGAGTCCACCAGACGATTCCAAGGAACGGCACCCAAATCAATTCTCTCTTGATGAAGAATTTCAGAAATGGGATTTTGCGGTGGAAGATGCTCTGCAAGACGACAATATCGACCATTGACTGGTGATTAGCCACCAGCAGATACCATGCATCGGTCTGCAGCGCATCGATGCCTTGGACATCCCATCGAATATTTTTGGCCAGCTTCAACCCCAAACTGTTGATTCCCACCCAGTCCTGAGCAATCGAGTTGGCCAGTTTACTACAGACAATACGCCACCTGTGGGATGGAAGAAGCAGCTTGAGCAGCGCTACCACGTAGACCAGCAGCGAGCACAAGATTGTATTGACTGTGAGCGCCATAAACATGATAGAACCTTGGAGCGGGGCAGGCAAAAATCGGAGCATGGTCCTGAGTGCTTTCTTTCAGTTTAATGAGTCAGCAAAGCCACTGTCGTTTCCCCCCAACATTTTCCTCATCAACGGCTGGCAGACTTCAGCCGGCAGGTCTATTCCGAGTTTTGAGCCGCTCCAGGTCCGGTTTTTCCAAGAGAATAAAGTTCCTGAAGATCCCAAGAGCCTTGAATCGCTCTTTTCCAAACTGAACCTCATATGTGCTGAACAGGACGTAGTCGGTTCTGATGGTTTGGCTGCTCAACACACCTCCCGCTATACCACCCAGAATCGTGCCCAGGAGCTGCCCCCGAGAGTCTTTCATTTTTTTCTGCGATTCCTTCATGACGTACTGGCGGACATAGTTGCTGAGATCATCCTTGGAGGGGTTCGTGTAGACCATCAGGCCAACCAGAGCCACCAAAGCTATTATAATGACTAAGGATTTCATGCTTTTCCCCTGTTACCCCCGGCCGGCAGAGGAACATGTCATAATATAGGTTGCCCGGTGAGTCCGTAAGGTTGCCATGATGAAGACACTGTTGGGAAGGCTCATAGAATTGATCCGTCCTACGAATTCATCTCTTCTGATCAGGGTTTGATGTAAGCGTTCAGTCCAATGGTAACCGGTTTTCCGTTTACCTGGGCAGTGGTAACGGTATTCCCACGCGTACTTGCTACAACGAGGGTCTTGCCGGATGAAGACGGTGCGGGTTCTTCCAAGTCGATCTCTATATAGAGTTTGTTATCTTTGATTTCGACCTTCATAGCCATAAATGGTTCTCCTTTGAATTTACTTGAGGATCGGCCCTGCCGAAATCGGATCGGATTTGTTTGGGCCAAAAACAGAAGGGCCGGAATTTATTTCTCCAGCCCTTCAGATTCGTCAATGGATGAACAGTTACAGCTTCTTTACTTTGGCTGCCGATGGTCCTTTGGCGCCCTGCTCAATCTCAAAGCTGACACGATCACCTTCCGCGAGGCTCTTAAAACCTTCACCTTCGATGGCGCTATGGTGGACAAAGACATCTTTGCCGCCATCCTCTACCGTGATAAATCCGAAACCCTTCTGATCGTTGAACCACTTTACAGTACCTTGAGGCATAACTCTTCAAATCCTTTCATATTGTTGGTTTGAACCATTCTAACACAAGCAACATTAATGTCAAATCGCGGTGGAGGCAAGAAATAAAGCATTTTGAGGTTCAGATCCTGCACGAAAAAAACTTCTGAAATACTCGAGCCCCGCAAACTGTATCATTTCCCAATGAAAAGATAAGTGAAATGCCGATGAAACTGGTTTTTGCGACTCAGTCAATCCCCTTTTCCCGGCTGGTTTGTTTCGAGCTTTGGTTAGCGATTTTGCGGACAATGGCGTTCTCATTGAAAAAACGAGATCGCTCTCGCAGCGTGGGCAAATATAGGTTGGAATCATAACTCCTTCAACGGCTCAGGCGGCCTGTGGCCGCTCATCGCGGCGCCGGCTTCAGGGGTTAGTTTTCGCAACGGAAATACGGAGAGTATAGCGATGAGCCCAATGATCGCAAAGGCCGGCCAGAAGTCATCGGCGTTCAAGGCCGTCTGCTGATGCCAGTTGAGCGTCAGGCTGAGCAAAAGGGCCCCCGTGCCGACGCCCAGACTCAAAAACAATTGTTGCAACATGCTGAACAAGGTCGTGGCGCGGCTCATCGACCCGTCCGGCACGTCGGCAAACACAAGCGTGTTAAACCCCATGAACTGCAGCGAGCGGAAGAAGCTGCCGACCAGCAAAACCACCATAATGACGAGATGCGGTGTCTCAGGGCGAAAGAAACCGCAAGCGATCATGGAGAGGGCGCAGATGAATGCATTGCCGATCAGCATACGGCGAAAACCCAGGCTGCTAATGATAAACCGGGCGAAGAGCTTCACAAGAAGGGCTCCAAGAGCAAGGGAAACGGTCAAAAAGCCTGATATCAGAGGGCTCAGGCCAAAACCGATTTGAAGCATGAGCGGCAACAAAAAAGGTATGGCGCCGATACCGATGCGAAACAAAGAGCCACCCACAATAGATGCGCGAAAAGTGGAAAGCCGGAACAGGCTCAGATCGACAATGGGAGCAGGCACGCGCCGCGCATGGATGAGATACAAGGCAAAGCAAAGAAGACCGCCGATCAGGAAGCCGGCGATCGCCCTGTTCGTCAACAGGTTGCGGCCTACGGTCTCAAAACTGATCACCAGTCCCGCCAGGGCTGCGGCCATTATCAGGAATCCGCTGATATCCAGCGGGACAACCTTTTCCTCTCGAATGTTGTCGATGAACAGGGTGACCAGAACCATGCCCAGAAGTCCGATCGGCAGGTTGACGAAGAATATCCAGCGCCATGAAAAATACGTGACGATCAGGCCTCCCACGGGAGGCCCCAGAACCGGGCCGAGCATGGCCGGCGTCGTCAACCACGTCATGGCGCTCACCAATTTGTGTTTGGGAACCATCTTCAGCAACACAAGCCGGCCGACAGGCATCATCATAGCGCCGCCCAGTCCTTGCACCAGACGCGCACACACGAGTTGCAACAGGCTTTGCGAGAAGCCGCAAAGGGCCGAGGCGATCGTGAAAATAAGGATAGCGGCCCGGAAAACCGTGCGCGCGCCAAAGCGATCAGCCGCCCAACCGCTGAGCGGGATGAACAGCGCCAGGCTGAACAGATAGGCCGTAATGGCGAGATTAAGGTGAATCGGATCCGTGTGCAGCGACCGGGCGATGGCCGGCAGGGCCGTCGCGATGATCGATCCGTCAAGCAGTTCCATGAACAGGGCGCTGGCGATGATGAGGGAAACGAGCGTGGTGCGCGGCAATAGGGAAGACATAACGGCTAGACCAGAGGGAGAAAAACCTGTATCCCCATTGACCTTTCGGTGGGAGGAGATCGATCCTTTCCCTCCCGAAGTTTTATAGAAATCTGGATTGCTATGAAACCTGCAGCCGAATCGGGCCCGGGCATCCCGTGCCTTTACGGCCTTGAGATAGAGCGGCTGCCTAAATTTGCCATCCAGATGTTTGCCGCGTCCAAGGCGACACCAGCAGGGCTATTGGCGCCGAAACTCATACGCTCCGATCGGAGATCCGTCGCTTGCCCTGAGCTTCACCACAGTACCGCCGGCATTTGCCGCCCAGATGTTTGCCCCGTCGAAGGCAATACCGTTTGGGTAACTGCAGACGGCATACGTTCCGAGCAAACACCCGTCGCATGCCCTGAGCTTTGTGACAGTACCGTTGACATTTGCTATCCAGATGTTTGCCCCGTCGAAGGTAACACCGAATGAACCCCGGCCGACTTTATACTTCTTGACCACAGATCCGTCGCTTGCCTTTAGCTCTGTGATCTTATCGTTGCCATAATTTGCCACCCAGATGTTTGCCCCGTCGAAGGCAATACCCGTTGGATGAGAGCTGACAGCAAACGTTCCGAGCAAACAGCCGTCTCTTGCCCTGAGCTTGGTGACCTTTTTGCTTTCATGATTTGTTACCCAGATGTTTGCCCCGTCAAAGGAAATACCCCATGGACTAGCGACAGCATAGGTTCCCACCAAAGACCCGTCGCTTGCCCTGAGCTTCGTGACCGTACCGGCAGCATTTGCCACCCAGATGTTTGTCCCGTCGAAGGCTATAGCATCTGGAGTGATGCCGACAGTGTACTTCCCGATCACAGACCCGTCACTTGCGTCGAGCTTTGTGACGGTGTTGCCGGTATAATTTGTCACCCAGATGTTTTCCCCGTCGAAGGCAATAGCCCATGGATTAGCGACAGCATACGTTCCGATCAAAGACCCGTCACTCGCGTTGAGCTTTGCGACGGTGCCACCGGCATAATTTGTCACCCAGATGTTTTCCCCGTCGAAGGCAATACCATATGGAGTAGAGCCGATACCAATTTTGTTTGCCAGAGCAGATATTGTCAGAATCTGCAATAGCAGGATACTTGAAATCAGCAGAAACATTCCAGATTTCGCACATTTTTTCATTTAAATCCCCCTCCTTACGCAAGTGTTTGAAGTGACTCACCCCTTCTGGGCCGAACGGCGAGTGGGGACAGATCACAATGCGACGGGTCAGCCACGTTAATCCCATATGTTGTCAACAATCACAGCAAGTGTCAAATGTAAAGTGGATTTTGCTTTTGCACCAAGAATGATCGTGATGAACTTTTTGTGTCCGGCGAGGTTCCAGCAAAACACTATCACATCGCAATCGCGTCAATGAAGAGATGTTATTTAGAGAGATTCGTCTCTGACGGTGGTTTGAGTCCGGATGGCAAAATTAAAAGGCCCAGCCAGATCAACTTGCAACCCGGTATGGAAATTCATGTGAAGAAAAATCTATCGGGATTTCAACCCGAAAAGTGATTCCTTTGCCGAGATTGTCTGAAATTTCTATATGACCCTGGTGCGCCTCGATGATCTTCTTGACAATAGCGAGCCCCAAGCCGGTGCCTTCCTTCTTACTCGTATAAAAAGGGGAAAAGATTTCATGCCTTTTAGCGGGTGGGATGCCGCAGCCGTAATCAATTACATTTATCAGGAGGTTTTCTCCCTTTGCATCACATCCGATTATAACGTCCTCACCCTCTCGTGAAGCTTGTATAGCGTTTGTCAAAAGGTTTATCAGCACCTGCTTCATCCTCATGAAGTCAAGATAGACCAGGGCAGGAGCACCGGAATCGAAATGGCTGCAAAGCTTTATTTTCTTCTCGTTAGCCATTGGGGCAACTATTGCAAGGCATTCAGCCACAAGCTGGCACATATCACCCTTTGAACATTCCAGTTCCAACGGGCGCGAAAAATCGAGCATACTCTTCACCATGTTTTCCATCCGCTGGGTTTCCTTGACAACGATTTCCAGTTTCTCCTGGATGGGACTGTCATCCTCGATGCGCTTTTGGGCCAGGCGTGCAAAACCGCCGATTGCGATAAGCGGGGTTTTCATATCGTGAGCCACAGCGGCCATGGCCCTCCCCATTGCGGCGAGACTCTCCGATTCGCGCAAATTCTTTTCTGCTTTTTCACGCTGGATGATCTTCCACATTCCATCCATCAGGAGCGTGAGCTGCCGGGCATCTGAGGGGTCATACTCCGTAGCTTTGTTTCCTACGCCTGCAATGGCTACAATGCGGTCATTCTCAAATACCGGGACGATCATGATACGGACAACAGGAAGGTTAGTTTCCAGGAAAGCTCCGGAGTTGGGACAAGGACCCGAGTAGTCGTTTATGACTACAACCCTCCTTTCGCGTATTGCATCTGCAAACACATCTATTCTTCCAACCGGTATTTGCCGGACATGTTCTCCTTCAGAACTTTGGCAGGCGGTTTCCGGCCAGCCATGAACAGTCAAAACTGTTGCGGCTTCGTCCAGAAACCCGATCCAGCCGACTTCGCTTCCTGTAAGCCTCACCAGTTGCTCCAGGGCGAATTCCGCGATTTGATACGTTGAGGATTCACTCATTTGGCTCAACTGCCACAACGCCTCAAGGCGTGCTTCATCAAGCCGGCGCATTTGTTCCACTTGCCTTCGCTCCGAAATCTCTGCCCGCAGTGCCTCTTCCATTCGCTTTCGCCCGGTGATGTCCATGGCGGCGTGGACCACGTTGATCACTTTCCCGGAAGAATCTTTAATAGGGTTAGAGGAAACCAGCCACGTTCTCCCATCGGCTTTTGCTATCTCACCTTCCTGGGGTTCCCCAGTTTGTACGGCCTTGATTGCGGTGCATCCCTGGCAAGGTTCCGACAGGCCATGGATAGCTTCGTAACAATTTCTCCCCTTCAGTTCCTCGGGTTTTACGCCGAAGATCTGCTCAGTTGTCGAATTTGTCCAAATTACCCGCATCTCCGGGTCAAGATACTCAACAGCCACGTTTCTCAAGCTGCTCAGGATTGCCGCTTTCTCCTGCTCTGATTTCCTCAAGGCATCCTCGGCCCTCTTTCGGTCCGTGATATCGGCGCCAATCCCAAGAATCCCACACACATTCCCGTCTTCATCAAAAAGGGCCCTATTGGCCCACATAACCCAGACCCGATCACCGTTCTTGCAAATATTTTCGCTCACATGGCTTGTATATTGGCAAGGGTTCCGGACAACCTCCTCTAATATCGCCATCAGGTCATTCTCGGCTGAATCTGTTTCAGGCACAATTGTACCTACGATATGGCGTCCAAGGATCTCTTGCTGGGAGTATCCCAAAAATTTCTGAGCAAATTCATTGAAAAATGTGATTGTCCCATCGAGACTCAAGCGTGTGATGATACAGTTGGCATTCTCCACCAGCTCCCGGTATTTCTCCTCGCTCCTGCGAAGCGCTTTCTCGCGGCTGCCAATCTCATCAGCCATAGCATTAAAAGAAGAAGCAAGATCCTGAAGTTCCACAGACCCTTTGAATTCAATCCGTTGTGCTGGGTCCCCCCGTCCAAGAGCCAGGGCGTAATCTCGAAGCCGCCTGATCGGGTCGACAATTCCGTGCGAAAGGAAAAATGCCACTATGAAGATAACCGCCGTAATTAGCAGTGAAAGGGCCGACTGCTGGATGGCACGCGATCTGATAGGCCCCATCACTTCACTGTTAGACCGGCTGAGGCATACAACCCAGTTGGTAAAGCGACTGGGGGCGCAGGTCACAATCCGATTCTCTCCATCAAAGAGGCTTGGGAAAATTCCGGTTATTTCTTTGCCTTCCAGGGCTTGCCCGATGATTGGACGCTTCTTCAGAAAATCGCGATCCTCCCATTTCAGCTCCCTTTGAGGGTAACAATCGACCAGCACGCCCCCGCCGTCCAGAATGCTGATTGAGCCGCTTCGAGAGAGGTGAACCCCGAATATATCCTTTAACTTTTCAGCCCTGACTGAGCAGATAACTATGCCGAGCAGCTTGCCTTCTCCATCCCGGATACCGCGGCTTATCGAAAAAACCGGCTCACCCGTAGCGCTTGACAGCAGGAGATCGCTAACACTCCATTCCCCTCCTTCAGTGATAGCGCGGATGAACGGCCGATCGGCAATGCCCTCACCAATGGCTCCCGGCATACTGGATGCAATGATACGGCCTTGAGGGGTAACCCATGCAAAGTTACGGATTACAGGTAAGGCGGCCCTGTTGGCTTCGAGTATATGGTTCATCTGCTCAACGGAGAAACTCTGAGGCATAGTCAAGTTTATGCCGATGGCCAATTCATGATGGAGAACATACCGGACAAACACATTAAAAGTGCCTGCCACCGCTTTGGCCATCTCAAGATTAACCCGGAACTCGTTTGCCTGCCGGCTCCGAAATCCTTCATAGAGATACCCGACCTGAAGTAAAAAAACAGGGACAAGCATAGTAAGCACTAGACAGTACAATTTACTCCTAATGGTTGGGAGCCATCGATTAAAAAGCACAATCAATCCTGTTTGGCTGTCAAATGTTGATATATTTACTCGATTCCCCGAAATTTGCCTGATAGATGGTGCTTATAACACTTACCAGGGAAGGAGAAAAGAGGTAAGCTTGGGCGGACGGCAAGATTAGGAGTAAGTCGGCCCTCAATCTTTAAAATGTAACGCAAATGAAACAATGATGGTCCGGTCCAGGAAGGTTTTGATACACCTCTTAACCTTCCCATCAAACTGCATCGCCGTTCTTTTTCTCTGTTTTGCCGGAGAGATTGACCATAAAGGCTCAGGGTTCCCATTTCATGATGCAGCAGGCAAATTGGGCGCGAACATAGAACATCCACCTTGCTTAAAAAATATGAGTTAACTCGCTCACCCTTTTCCCCAAGACGATGCCGGGCATGAGGTAACTTTCGAATTTGCAGCCAATACCGGATTTGAGGGCTGGATCACGGCAAATTCCCATCCTGCCATAATTCGTCGGTTGATTGTCAATTTACGGCATCCCGGTCTGATCTGCCAACTCAACAGACCTGGTATCATCGAAGCGATACCGGTCTCCCTGTTCCTTTTTTATAAAATATCAAAGCCGTCCTATATTTTTGTTTTTTCATTTATGCCTTTGCTCCCTTGAGCCGATCCTTAAGTACGCAGGGCCTTAGTTTGCGGATCTTTTCAGCATCTGCTGCCAACCACGCTAAAGTCGGAATGCCTGAACGTAAGTCAAGAGGCACCGGCTGAACCGCATCATAACAGGGGGAGGAATCATGCAGAAAATGAAATTGAGGAACAGATTGATCTCAGCCTCAGCAGGAATGTTGATTGTGCCGATGGCCGTCTCAATAGCTGTAACATTTTTCATTGTCTCGCAACAAAACAGGACCGCCTCTTACGAAGCGCTCAAGAGGTCTGTCAACATAATTCGCAGTGACCTCCTGGGAAAGGAGGCCAGACTGCTCTCCGATACTGTCCAATTGACGAACCTCAATGAAATGGGCTCACGGATCAAGAGCTTGTCCAACTCCAAAGGAAATGAAGGAATGACCTCGATCCTTGCTCAAAGTGTTCAGACAATGACAACGGCCATTTTTCAACTAGGGATGGCTAGCAGGCTTTGGCAAACGGCCATTTATGATTCTCAGGGAAACATAATCTCCTTCGTTGTCGAGCAAGCCGATCAGACCTACACTGTGGGATATGCCCTGACCGGCAGTAAAACCTCCATCAGTTCTGTCTGCCTGAAACCGGGAGATGAAAAACCGTCGATAGATGCATGGAAGGAGACGGAAAACATTGCAGGCTCATACTTGAAGCTGAAATTCGGAGAGGACATTCCTAAAGAGAATACAGTCTTCTTCAAGGTCATCGAGGGTAATGTGTGCCTCGTGTCGTACGCGCCTGTCATGGGGAAGCAGCTTAGCAAGGAAGGAGAGCTTGAGAAAATCCAGGTTGGCTTTGCCCTTGCCGTTTTGAAAATTGATGAAAATTTTGTGAAAAAAATGACCTTCCTGACAGGATCCAGGGCCAATCTTTTCTCAGGAGATTCCCTGAGCAGCGGCGATTTACCGGAGTACAACAAGCTTCGGGCAGATTTAGCAAAGGGCTCTGAGGGCAAGTGGGACCTCGCAAAACAGGAAATCAGCCTGAATGATTTGGAGATAGGCAAGGACGGCTACTCACAGGGCGTGCTTCAGCTCTGCGGCAGCTCGGGACCGATCGGGTCGGTTGCAGCCCTCTGTTCACAAACGGTGGCTAAGGCGAACACATGGCAAATTGTCCGCCTGTTGCTCATGATTTATGCGGGGTGTCTCCTCATAGTTGTGCCCCTGGCCATATCATTTGCCAACGCCCTTGCAAGGCCAATAATCGCAGCAATCAAGTCCCTCACCGGCGCGACCGATGAAGTATCCTCGACTTCCTCCCAACTTTTCGGATCCGCCCAGCAACTTGCCGACGCGGCATCCGGCCAGGCCGCCTCGGTGGAAGAGACATGTTCATCCCTTGAAGAAATGGCGTCCATGACGAGACAGAATGCTGAGAATGCTTCCCAGGCCAATCAGCTCATGGCGGAGGCAAAGCGTGTTGTTGAGCAAGCCAATGACGCAATGGGCGTTCTTACTTCTTCCATAGGAGAGATCTCCAGAGCATCTCAAGAGACTCAGAAGATAATAAGGACCATAGACGAAATCGCCTTTCAGACCAATCTACTTGCACTCAATGCTGCCGTTGAAGCGGCACGAGCCGGAGAAGCAGGCGCCGGTTTTGCGGTCGTTGCCGATGAGGTCCGAAACCTTGCCGTGAGAGCGGCCGACGCAGCGAAAAGCACGGCCAATCTCATCGAAGGAACGGTAAAGACGGTCAAAGAGGGTTCTGATCTGGTCACAAAGACGAATGGGGAATTCCTCAGGGTCGCGGCCATCGTAACCAAGTCTGGAGAACTGGTCGGAGAGATTTCTGCCGCTTCACGCGAACAGGCTCATGGAGTCGAGCAGATCAATAAAGTTGTGTCTGAAATCGATGCTGTCACGCAACAAAACTCTGCGAGCGCTGAGCAATCTGCGTCGGCCTTAGAGGAAATGAGTGCCCAGGCAAAGCTGATGCGAGAGAGCGTGGTGAGTCTTGAAGCTCTTATTGGCGGGAGTGGAAAGGGTAACGCAAAAATGAAGTCTCCGATTTACACTGGAAAAAACGCAAGCCCGGGCAGCCGTTCCGGTTCCGGTATCCATAGCGGCTCTATCCCAGTCTGAGGGAAGCGGAAAAGTGAACTTTGTCGAGCGTGCCATCTCGAAAAGAGGAACGGTAAAGGCGGTCAAAGAGGCTTCTGATCCGGCAAGGTGTTGAGGTCGGGACAAATCGCCCCCACCCGGATAAAGTCTTACAAGCATTGGAAATCTTGAACGGCAAAGACCTCAATCTTGCCGCCCAAGCCGAGCGCGAATACCTGACGAGCCGGATGGGCACAAAAACGGGCACAATCTCCGATTTCTCCCACCAAAAAGCGAAAAGGGCTACGGCTAACTAACCGTAACCCCTTCTAATTTCTGGTGGCGAGGCTCAGAATCGAACTGAGGACACGAGGATTTTCAGTCCACTGCTCTACCGACTGAGCTACCTCGCCACAGCCTGTGAATGCTAGCGGAATTGGCGTTGAGTGTCAATCACTTAATAGTGAATAGTGAAGAGTAAAGAGTGAGGGTGAAGAGTGAAAAACTCACCCTTCTAACTTCTGTGTGCGCCTCCGCGCGAAAATCCCCCGGAACTGATCCGGGGAGGGGAAAAGGGTTTTTCCCCTGGCTGAAAAATCCGAACAGAAACCCCGGACGGGATCCCCCGGATCAGGTGAGGGGACCCCATTGGCAAGTTATAGCGGGTGGTGGAGTTCTGGTGAGGTGAAATTCTCCTATGTTCATCCGGTGTTTTCGGATGGAGACGAGTTTACGGCGCGCCTGGCGGGATTGATCCCGTCACAAGTCACTATTCAGGCTTCGCCTTTTGGAGTGCTGCGCAGTTCCTCGAGAAGAGTTTCAAGGTCGTTTTCCGAGAGCTCGATTACAAAATCGTCTGTTGAACCTTCGGGCTCTGGCCAGGCCTGCTCAGGTCCCGGTTTGAATTCGTCGGTATCTTCGGGCGCTTGCGCAAGTCCCTTCGGATCTCCAAATAATTCAGGAATCAGCTCGATGGTGGGGGTTATTTCCGGTTCGCTGTCGAGTCCTGGCGGATAATCGTCAAATTCCAGAGCCAGTTCGTCCTGTGCTGTTTCCGGCGCTGATTGGGTTTCGCCCTCCGGCAGTGAAATTTCAAAGGGCGTGGGTTCAGGGGTCAAAAGCGGTTCAGGTGCGCGATTACCGGTACTGGCCCTATCGCTTACAGGCGGGATCGCCTCCACCTCGACGCTTCCCAGGGATTCTCTGTCTATGAGCAGTTCGAGTTCCTCGTCGGAGAGGTCCAGCAAGCTGAAATCCTCCTCCGACTCATCGGGGTTCACGACTGCCGAGGCTATTTCTCCCGTTTGGTTTTCAGGCTTTTCCAGCCGGGATCCGTCGCCAACCCCCTCTCCGAAGCTGAACGGGGCGGACATTTCGGCCCCCGCGACGGTGCTTTCCGTGTGCGCGGGAGATTCATAGACGCCGAGAAGAGATCCAAGCAGGAACGGGACCGCCGGTTTTCCGCCTGCAAATCCGAAACCGTCTCTGGCGGCCGTCAGGCTGGTTCGGCATTTTTTACATTCGGAAAGGTAGTCGAAACTAACGTAGCCGCATTTAGTACATTTCATTGTAAGCACCCCCTCTATCAGGGAATTTAGAAATTTAGGCGTTTAGGTATGAATTAATCCCTGCATCCCTCAATCCGTAACCCCTTAATCTTGTCTGTTTCCAAATCCTCAAAATAAGGTGAACGCACTTCTACGTTCCCGTTGATCTTGATCGTCCCTACGCACTACAAAAAGCCTGCCATTCGCCCTGACATTTCCGTTAAATTTTGCATTCTCTTCACGCTCCCGGTACTTCTTCGCGTGAGCCATAAAAAAGACCCTCTTCCATATCGCCCCACAGAAGCTGGATGAAGGAAATGAGAGCGACAGAAGCGGTCTCCAGGCGTAATGTCCTTGGCCCGAGGCTTACCGGCTTGAACCCGGCGCCTATCAACGCAGAAGTTTCCACCTTGTCCCAACCGCCTTCGGGCCCCAGAACGGCCAAAACCCGGGAAATATCCGGTCCCGCTTCGCCCCGTAGATTCCTCAGCCCGCTGCCCGGCTCGCGTTCGAGCGCAAATATCTTCAGAGTGTGCTCTGCCGGCCCTTCTTCACCTTCGAATGAGGTAAGAAAATGGCCCAGGTCCTCGAAAATCTCAATTTCAAGCCTTTTTGTCCGGCCGCACTGGCAAGCAGCCTCGCTCGCTATTTTGGACCAGCGCTCCTTTTTCTTCTCGGCGGTTTTGCCACGCAGACCGTATTGGCTTCTCACAGACTGGAAAAAAGCCAGGCGCAAAACGCCCATTTCGGCTGCCTGCCTTACAACAAGGTCCATCGTATCCGACCGGGCAATTCCAATGCCCAGCACGATGGCCAGCGGCGATTCGCACGTTGGGCGGTCAAGCTTCCCCGTCAGGGAGACGCTGACAGTTCCCCGGCGAATCCCGGTGATAACGCATGCCCATGCCGAGCCTTGGCCGTCAAGCAATTCTATTGATTCTCCCACTCTTGCGCGCAACACGCCATCCAACTGGCGTGAAAGGCGTGGCGGGAGATCGAAAATCCGTGTGTCCGAGGCGACTTCAGGCACGAAGAAGCATCTGCGCGTCATTTTTTTCTACATCCCGAGCATGACGGAAAAGTACCAGTGGTAGAAAAGCTCGCCCCAAAAGATGTATGATATTGCGCCAAAAGCGAGAAAGGGGCCGAAGGGCAAAGTTGAGCCTAGGCCTTTTCCGGATCGCCACATGAGAGGGAAAGCAATAATCATGCCCGAAACCGAGGATACCAGGATGGTAAATGCGACTCCCTTCCACCCGATGAAGGCCCCTATCATCCCTAGCAACTTTATGTCGCCCCCGCCAAGCCCTTCTTTATGCCTTACAAGCGCATACCCCGCCGCGATCAGGTAGAAAATCCCTCCACCCAGAATTATCCCCATAAGCGACTCCCACCACAAAAGCCTGGGGGTGAACAAGGAGAGCGCCAGGCCCAGCACGATGCCGGGCAGTGACAGAATATCGGGAATCAGTAAAGTATCGAAGTCGATCATGGTGATTATGAGCAGGAGCGAACAGAAGATGAACTCGATTGCCAGTTGAGGATGAAGCCCATATCGGCGGAAGAGGAGCAGCGCCAAAAGGCCGCTCACACCTTCTACGAGCGGATATCTGAGAGATATCGAAGCCTTGCAGTGGCGGCACCTTCCGTCCAGCAAAAGATAGCTCACCAGCGGTACATTATCATAGGCTGCAATCGCATTTCCGCAGGCCGGACACCTCGAAGCCGGCCGTACAATCGACTGGCCTAATGGTAACCGGTAAATGACCACATTGTAAAAGCTGCCAAGGATGCACCCGACTATGAAGGCAAAAATCTGGCCGCCAATTAACGGGATTGATTCAACCAGGGTCTCACCCATTTTTCACCAGTTCCTGTTCCGGTTCTTCTTTCCTTTTGAACTTACAGGACGGATTTATGCAAAACAGGGTCCCGTTACCCGTTTTCCCCTGTCTGCGAAAAAGAACCGGAGCATTGCACGATGGGCAGTTTTCCTGAACCGGCTCTCCTTGAAAGAACATTTTGCACGCCGGATACTTATTGCACCCGTAAAATCGGCCCCGCCTGCTCGTACGCTCCACCAACTCGCCGCCACACCCTTCGCGCGGGCAGCGGATGCCGGTAGAAACGGGCCGGGTGTTCCGGCATCCCGGATATCCCGTACAGGCTAGAAAAGCGCCGTAGCGGCCGCGCTTGAGCGCCATGGGTTTGCCGCATTTTTCGCAGATTTCCCCCGAAAACTCGGGCTGCTTTTGCTCGACTGGATGAATATGTCCCTTTTCATCCCTTTCATAATCAGAAGTGAACGAACATTTAGGATATCCGCTGCAGGCAAGAAACGCACCGTTGCTGCGGCTCAAACGGATGGCCAGGGGCTTGGAGCAGCGCGGACAGTTGAGGTCCGTGGGCCAGCCTGCGCTCTTCAGGTTGGCCATCCCTTTGCGGGCGGACTCCAGGGTCTTGGAAAAAGGTCCGTAGAAATCACTCAGAAGATGCTGAGTGCTGCGTCCTCCATGTTCTATCTCGTCGAGATCTTTTTCCATATTAGCGGTAAATTTTACGTCCACTATGTCCGGAAAATTCGCTGAAACAAGCGAGTTGATCATAACTCCCAGTTCGGTCGGGAGCAGCCGCTGTTTCTGGCGCAAAACATACTCCCTCTCCAGAACAGTGGATATTATCGTCGCGTAGGTGCTGGGTCTTCCGATTCCAAGGTCTTCCAGGGTTTTGATCAGAGTGGCCTCCGTATATCTTGGCGGAGGCTGCGTAAAATGCTGCTTCGGCTCGATTCCGAGAAGGTCGAGGGGCTGACCATGAGAGAGGTTCGGGAGCCTTTCGTCTGGTTGCCCGTTTTCCGGCTCATCTTTGCCCTCTTCGTAGAGGGCCAGAAATCCCTGGAAAACGATCACCGAACCGATCGCTCTCAGCGTATAATCGCCCGCCGTAACGTCTATCGTAGTTTGATCTATGAGGGCAGGGGACATCTGGCAGGCTACAAACCTTTTCCAGATAAGGGCGTAGAGGTTCAACTGCTCTTTGGTGAGGTACTTCGAGACGCTTTCGGGAGTGAGGCCGACATCGGTAGGCCGAATTGCTTCGTGCGCTCCCTGGGCCGTCTGCCTTGATTTGTAAAAGATCGGTTTTGGAGGCAGGTATTTGTCTCCCCACCTGCTCGAGATAAACTCTCTTGCCGCCTGCACCGCTTCCTGGGAAAGCCGGGTCGAATCGGTGCGCATATAGGTGATGAGGCCCACAGCGCCATCCTGACCAATTTCGATTCCTTCATAGAGCCTCTGTGCGATACTCATCGTCTGTTTTGCCGAATAGTGAAATCTGCGGGCGGCGTCCTGCTGGAGCGTACTGGTAATAAAGGGAGGAGATGAGCTTTTTTGCCGCTGCTTCTTTTCGACGGCGCTTACGCGCCAGGCGGCGGACTTGAGCGCTTGCACATGCCGCTCGGCTTCGGCCTGCGAGCCGATAGCGCACTTTTTGTTTTTGTACCGGACAAGCTGGACAGAAAAGGGCATTGGACCGGAAGAAGAATCTGCGCGAGGGCTCAACCGGGCATCGATTGTCCAGTATTCCTCCTTTTCGAAAGCGTAGATTTCTTCTTCCCGCCCGCAGATCAGCTTCAAGGCAACAGACTGCACCCTTCCTGCGCTGAGACCCGCTCTCACTTTCTCCCACAAAAGAGGCGAGATCATGTACCCGACGAGCCGGTCGAGGATTCGCCTTGCCTGCTGCGCATCATAAAGCTTTCGGTTAAGTTCGTTCGGCTTTTCCAGGGCTTCTTTGATCGCCTTGCGCGTAAGCTCGTAGAAAAGAACTCTTCGAATCGGTATTTCCGTGGCGCCGATTTCTTCGGCGATATGCCAGGCGATTGCCTCTCCTTCCCTGTCCGGATCAGGGCCAAGATAGACGGCATCGACCCTGGAGGCGGCCTTTCGGAGTTCCTCTATTATTTTTTTCTTCCCGCGCAAAACCTGGTATTGCGGCGTGAATTCCCCATCGAGGTTGATTCCCAGTTTATTGCCGGGAAGATCCTTGACATGGCCGACGCTGGCTTTAACGATGAAGTCCTTGCCCAGATAACGCTCAAGGGTCTTCGCTTTGGTGGGAGATTCAACAATCAGGAGCGATTTTGACATTCGAATACCTTGTTAATTTAAGAATTTAGGAATTTAGGAATTCAAAACTTAGTCCTCATGACGGCCAATCCCGCAATTTCTCAATCCGCCAATCCCTAAATCCCTCAATTTATAATAAAATACTTCCCCGGCAACTGAGAGACAACCCCTCTGAGTTCAAGTTCGAGCAGTATCGCGGCGGCATGCTGGACCGGCATGTTTGCCTGCTGAGCTATTTCATCAATATGTTTCGGTATTTTATCCACAATTCTCAAAAGATTTGTTTCTTCCGGGCTATGCGGCCCTTCAATGAACAGGGAGGACGAAATTGTTTCCGCAGGGCTGGGGGGTTTTTCCATCCCGGGCTGTGCTTTTTCAAATCCCCCCTGCCCCCCTTTAGAAAAGGGGGGAGAAGTGACAGCGCGGGACCGGCCGGATTGCACAGGACGGATAAGAGGCCGGATTTCTTCCAGAATGTCTTCCACGCCTTCAATCAGCTTGGCGCCTTCCTTGATAAGCCGGTGCGTACCCTTGCTCCGCATGCTTTGAGCCACCCCTGGAACGGCGAAGACCTCTCTTCCCTGCTCCAGGGCGAAACGAGCGGTTATAAGCGAACCGCTCCTTTCGGCGGCTTCCACTACGACAACTCCGAGAGAGAGGCCGCTGATTATGCGGTTTCTCGATGGGAAATTGCCGGAAGAAGGAGGGGCGCCGGGCAGGAATTCAGTCAGCAGGGCCCCGGCCCTGGCTATTTCCTGCCTGAGATCGGCGTTTGCAGACGGATAATTCACATCGATTCCGCATCCCAGAACGGCCAATGTCCTGCCCCCGGCCTTGAGCGCTCCACGGTGTGCGGCGGAGTCTATTCCGTGCGCAAGGCCGCTCACGACGGTGAGGCCGCTAAAGGCCATATCCGAGCTCAATCTTTCTGCAAATATAATTCCGGCGGGGGAGGCGTACCTCGAGCCGACCACGGCAATGGAAACCAGGTCTCGAGGCAAGAGTTCGCCCAAGGCGAACAAAACAGCCGGAGGGTCCGGGATTTTGACCAGATTTGCAGGATACTCATCATCCCCGATACATATCAGCCGGAAATTCTTGCTCTTAAGGTACGTCCACTCCGTTTGCGGGTCTCTGAGAAACTGCTTTGCGGCAAGCGCATGGAGCGGTTTGTCCCGGGTCAGGCCGGTTTCGCATAAGTCCCTGAGTCCAGCGGCAAGGACCCTTTCGGCAGACCCGAAAACCTCCAGAAGGCGCAGGATGGACCTGTTGCCCAGGCCGGGCACCAGTTTGAGACTGAGCCAGGCAATTCGGTTGCGCTCACGTTCGGAAGAAATGGAATGAGAATTGCTTCTATCCTGTATTGATTCGCTCCCGTTAAAAATAAAATTATCGAGCTCGTGTCCATCCGGAAACCCCGGATGAGACACTAGCAGTTTCGGATTTGGAAAGGAGGCATTTTTCGTCCTGGCAAGGAAATCAAGGGGTTGCGCGGAGGCGTACATGGGTACGCCGCACAAGCAAGCCCAAAGATTGACGCCGCCAGGGGGGAAAAGGACCCTTTCCGGACGGAAACTAGCCTCGGTCGAACGCTCAGGATAAGTATATGTAGACGCCGGATTTGTCAAATAATCACGATCAGTATAAAATGCGACATGCGGAAAAACTACACCCGAAAGATTGGCAATTAATGAATCGAGCGCTGCGATCAATAGCATCAAAGCCCGAACTGCTTTCACCGGGCGGCAGCCTGGAAAAGCTGAGGATTGCCTTTTTGTACGGCGCCGATGCGGTCTATGCTTCGGGAAAAGATTTCGGGCTGCGTGGCTTTGCTCATAATCTTGACACCGAGGACATGGCGGCGGCAAGCTTTATTGCTCACAGGCTCGACAAAAAAATCTATGTAGCCGTCAATATTTTTGCGCGCCAGCCGGACTTGAAGAAAATTCCTCCGTACCTCGAATATCTCCAGGAACTCAAGGTTGATGCTCTTATAATCTCGGACCCGGGCGTACTGCTGCTTGCACGCAAATATGCTCCTGAAATCCCCATTCATCTCAGCACCCAGGCAAACACGACCAATTCGTCGAGTGTGGAATTCTGGCAAGAGCAGGGAGTGCGCAGGATAAATCTTGCCCGTGAATTGAGTTTTCAAGAAATGGCTGAGATTGCTGGAAAATCTAAGGCCGAAATCGAAATATTCGTCCACGGTGCGATGTGCATGTCCTATTCGGGCCGCTGTCTGATGAGCGCGTTTCTAAATCCTCCCAGCCCCCCTTTAGAAAAGGAGGGAGAAAATAGTGCCCTCCACCCCCGAAGAAGTGTGAACCGGAGCGCCAACAGCGGCTTCTGCACCCAACCATGCCGGTGGTCCTGGGGGCTGGTCGAAGAAAAGCGGCCCGGTGAATTTTTCCCGGTGCGGCAAGATTCGCTCGGTACTTATGTATTCAATTCAAAAGACCTCTGCCTGCTGGAGGAGATTGGCGCACTGGCAGGCCTCCGAATAGACTCGTTCAAAATCGAGGGCCGCATGAAGGGACCGCTCTACGTGGCAAGTGTAACGCGGGCCTACCGGCAGGCGATCGACCGCTGGGCTTACGGAGGCCGGAAGACGGAGGACGGAGGAAGGGAGACGGAGTTCAGAGCCGAACCGGACTGGATCGAAGACGTGCAAAAAGTAAGTCACCGCCCCTACACAAAAGGTAATCTGTTCGAGAGTGCCCAAACGCACAAATCCAATGTGGAAACGCGGGTTTCATATCTTCAGACCCATACCCTGGCAGGTTTGGTACGTCCCCGCCCCGATGGCGATTCAATGTCGGCAGACCCGGGGGCCGGGGGAAAAATATTCGTTGAGGTCAGATCGAGGCTGGTCCTCGGCCGGAGGCTGGAGTTTCTTTATCCTGACGGGTCAAGTGGTTCTCATTTTCTTGATTCGTTCGAAGACATCAATGGCAATCGCCTCTCGGAAGCTCATCCGAACAAGTGGATCAGTTTCTGCGTTGATTTCCCGGTCTTTCCGTTTCAGACGGTGAGAGTCTCAGCAGACCGATGAAACGGAGGACGGAAAAGGGGAGAAGGAAGACAAAAATGGGCCGACGGCGGAGACGGAGTTGCTTGAACTATGCGAGGCATTAATGTAATACGGTCACCACATGGCCGCTGTCGTTGTTTGGGAGGGGGCTTTGAGTAAACTTGAAAATGTCGAACAGGGATGCGCTGCAAACGGGTGCCCAACTCTAAAGCAGTGCTCGCTGGTGGAAGAAATTGAACTGCTGCGAGAGCGGTGCCGCCAACTCGAGGAGCTTTCCTTCGTCGATGCGCTCAGCGGCCTCTATAACTTCCGATATATGCAACGATCTCTCGAAATAGAGATGGAAAGGACCAGGCGAACGCAACTCCCGACCGGCCTGGTCATGATCGACCTGGATCATTTCAAAAACGTGAACACCCTTTATGGACATGAATGCGGCAATGTTGTTCTTGCCCAGTTTGGCAAAGTCCTGAAAGAGAGCGTTCGGGTTATGGACGTGCCCTGCCGCTATGGGGGCGAAGAATTTGCCCTCATTTTGCCGGGCGCTGCCCTCAGAGAGTCGATAGCAATCGCGGAGCGGCTGAGGGAAATCGCTCGCAGCAACCCGGTTTCTTTCGGTACGGAGACCGTGAGGATTACCGCCAGTTTCGGCGTAGCCGTTTTCCGTTACACCGATGAGTGTACAGTGGGCGAGTTTTTGAACAGGGCCGACCGGCTTCTGTACGAAGCTAAAAATTCGGGCAGAGACCGGCTGTGCGCGGAGGAACCACCTCCTGTATCCATGTTGGACGAAGTTACAGCCGACGAAAAGGCGGCGTTGTTTTCCTCGATGGGAGAGAGTGAGTAGACGGGGGGCTCGAGGACGGAAGGCCGAAGACGGAGGGCGATCTCTATTCCTGGCGGGGGCAGAGATCGCTGAGGGTATTTTTCTCCGGCCTCTGTCCTCCTATCTGCGTTCAGCACTTTCCACTACAGCTTTGTATCTCACATGAACGAAATTTCTGTCGAAATCCATCTCCTCCTTTAGCATGGCATCTTTTTCTTCCTTTGTGAAATAGCCCATGCAAGGCAGAAAGAAGTGCCGGTCCTCCTTTTCGATGTGCTTCGGATAGAATTCGACCAGGAAGCGCAAGCAGGCAATTATGCGGGAGACGGCTTCACTTTCTCCCCGCAGGTATTCTTCCTTGGCTTTGACCAACTGTGCTACCGCTTCCCTTCCTTTGCGATGATCCTCGATCAGCTCGTAAAGGATCCGTTCCAGTTCGCCCGTAAGAGGCTTCAGCCTGAGGTCCCTGAAGAGGATGTCCTCTTCCTTTCCATGGTGGCAACTGTCCGTGTAGGTCCTGATGAAATCCACAGCTACATCCACGAATCCGGGGTTTACTTCCCCCTTTTCTTCCATTCGGATGAGTTCGACACCGATCACCCGGATCATCCTCTCGATGAGACGATGTTCGATCATTAGTGGGCCAACAGGCATCATAATATTTCCCTCCTTGTATGAATGAATTCCTTTGAGCAGTGTGTTTGACCTCCTTTGCACTTCGCCTTTTCGATTGCACAATAGCGCGAAGTCGAGTATCGAATCGGAGGGCACAGGGCTTTATCCGTCTATCTGATATCCGTTTTCAGACCTCCTTACAAGGCAAATGAATGGAAGAGCAATGGACTGTCCTGAAGGTTCTCCAGTGGACAATGGGATACTTCAAAGGCAAAGGATTCGAGCAGCCAAGGGCGGATGCGGAAGTGCTTCTAGCCCATGTACTGGGGATGGAACGGGTCCAGCTCTACCTTAACTACGACAAGCCGCTTTCCCCTGAGGAACTGAGGCGATTCCGGGGCTTCGTTCGGCGCAGGGCCGCTTACGAGCCGACCCAATACATCACCGGAATGCAGGAATTCTGGTCTTTGGAGTTCGAGGTTACGCCCGCAGTCCTTATCCCGCGCCCCGAGACCGAAGTACTCGTTGAAAAGGCGCTGGAGATCGCAGAAAATAAGCCCGGCCTTGTCCTCGATCTAGGTACCGGATCGGGGGCAATAGCGGTCGCACTTGCCCACGAGCGCAGCGGGCTAAGGATCATTGCAGCGGATAAATCATGGTCAGCTATTCAGGTAGCTCGAAGCAACGCAGTGCGAAACGGGGTGGCCGAACGGATTTCCTTCGTCGTCATGGACCTTTTCGAGGCCATTGCGGCCCAGCCTCTGTTCGATCTCATCGTCTCCAATCCCCCTTATGTATCGGATGCAGAACTTCTTGACCTCGCGCCGGAAATCGCCAATTATGAGCCCCATTCCGCTCTTCGAGGCGGAGGCAAGATGGGCCTGGCCCTGATTCGAAAGATTCTCGAAGGGTTTAGTGCCTGTTTGAAACCGCAGGGATCTTTTCTCATGGAAATCGGAATGGGGCAGGCGGAAATACTTGAAGCAGGGTTTTCATCTGAGTTAGCCGAAAAATTCGAATTCATCGAGGACTACTCAGGCATAAAACGAGTCCTGCACGTTCGCGATAGAGGGGTTTAGTTCATGGATAAACTGATTATCGAAGGAGGGTCCCCCCTGAACGGTGAAGTGCTGATCAGCGGGGCTAAAAACTGCGCTTTGCCTCTCATGGCCGCGACCCTTATCGCAAGCGGCAGGCACAGCTTCAGCAACGTGCCCCAGCTGCGCGATATACGGACCATGCAGTCCCTGCTCGCACATATGGGAGCGGCCTCCCATCACGATCACATTCTTCAGATAGACACCTCGGACATTCACACGCTCGAGGCCCCCTACGATCTGGTCAAGACGATGCGTGCTTCCGTTCTCGTGCTCGGACCAATGCTTGCCCGCTATCGGCGCGCTCGCATTTCTCTTCCGGGCGGGTGCGCCATTGGGGCTCGACCCATAAATCTGCACCTCAAAGCCCTCGAACAGATGGGCGTAGAAATTGACCTCGAGCACGGCTACGTAGTGGGGCGGACAAAAAGACTGCGGGGTGCTCTCATCAACTTCGACCAGGTAACGGTAACCGGGACCGAAAACATCATGATGGCCGCCTGTCTGGCTGATGGGGTCACGGTCTTGAAAAACTCGGCGCGCGAGCCGGAAGTAGTGGCGCTTGCAGACTATATGAACCGGATGGGAGCACAGATCGAAGGCGCCGGCACAGATGAAATCATCGTCACAGGAGTTCGCGAACTTACCCCGTCAAGTTGCGAGGTGATTCCCGACAGGATCGAAGCCGGCACATACCTTGTGGCCGCCGGAATTGCGGGAGGCATGCTGAAGCTCAAGAGGTGCAGGCCCGACCATCTCCAGGGGATAATTCAAAAACTGAGCGATGCCGGGCTTTCGATCGAGATCAATGAGGACTCTGTCGAGGTCAGCCGCAAAGGCAAGATACGCAGCGTAAACATTGAGACACGGCCCTTTCCGGGCTTTCCGACAGACATGCAGGCCCAGTTCATGGCGCTCATGGCCATTGGAAACGGGGTCAGCCTGATAAAAGAGCGCATATTCGAGAACCGGTTCATGCACGTACTCGAATTGCAGCGCATGGGCGCCGATATCGATCTCGACGGCAGGACCGCCATCGTGCGCGGGGTAAGAAAACTCTCCGGAGCGCCCGTTATGGCGACTGACCTCCGGGCCTCGGCCTCGCTTGTCCTTGGCGCATTGGCAGCCGAAGGAGTTAGTGAAATCACCAGGATTTATCATCTGGACCGCGGCTACGAGGCAATCGAGAAAAAACTTACCGCCGTGGGGGCGAAAATCGAGCGGGTGAGTGGGTGAAGAGTTGGAACGCGCCCCTGGACCAGAGCCTGTTCCGGACTCGATTCCATGCGCCTCGCGGATCAATGACTTAAGTATAAAATCTTGTTCAAAACACTGTAACAGCACTCATCTCAGGAGAATACAAATGGGAGCGCGTAAATCCGGCTGGAAGCCCATCGAGTTTGGCGGGCTTAAAATGACCAGCCTCCAGGATCGGCAAAGCAAGGTAACGATTGCTGATTTCGCTCATCCGGTGCCGCATCAAAGTTCGTTTCGGCAGTTTATGGATTCTCTGCCCTCTACACTGGCCGCCGAAGATCTCCGAAAAGCAACTTCCGCAATATCCGGAGCAGTCAAAAACGAAAAAACCGTCATTCTGGCAATGGGGGCGCATCCCATAAAAGTCGGACTCAATCCCATAATCATCTATGCAATCGAGCGCGGCCTTCTTTCGGGGATCGCCATGAACGGCGCTGGAATGATTCATGACGTGGAAATCGCTTTGGCAGGGAAGACCTCCGAGGACGTTGCGGCGCATCTTGGGAGCGGCGAATTCGGGATGGTGCGCGAAACGGCTGAATTCATCCACCGGGCTGTTTTGAAGGCCTATTCCGAACGCACGGAAGGCCTTGGAAAAGCGGTTGGCGAGGCGCTGCTCATGGAAAGAACACCCTGTGCGGAAGCGAGCATCCTGGCCGCCGCCGCCCGGTGTAATCTGCCCGTGACCGTCCACGTGGCAATCGGGACAGATATCATACACATGCATCCGGAAATGGACGGCGCTGCAATGGGAGCGCTGAGCCAATTTGACTTCCGCCTGTTTTGCTCGCTTGTTTCTACCCTGCAGCACGGGGTTTTCATAAACCTGGGCTCAGCCGTGGTCATGCCGGAGGTCTTTCTCAAAGCGGTCAGCGTAGCCAGAAACATGCGCTTCCCACTCGATGGCCTCACCGCCATAAACATGGATTTCCTCCGGCACTACAGGCCGCTTACCAATGTCGTGCAAAGGCCTACCACGGGTGGCGGCGCCGGTATAAATCTTACGGGCCACCATGAAATAATGTTTCCGCTGTTGATAGCAGCGGTCTTGGAGGAGATCGGGAGCGCTTAGCTCCTAAGAAGGACAACTTATGAGCCGTAAGATTTTTATCCGGTCCGGCACTATCGAAATGAGCGCCGAGCTGAACGATTCACCTACAGCGTCGGCGCTTTTCACCGCGCTTCCGTTGACCGCTCAGGCCAACACATGGGGAGACGAAATTTATTTCCAGGTCCCGGTCGATCGGAAGCTCGATTCCACGGCTGCTGAAGTAGTCCAGGCCGGCGAACTTGGGTACTGGCCCACGGGCCGGGCGTTCTGCATTTTTTTTGGTCCGACTCCGGTCAGCCGTGGAGAAGAAATCCGCCCTGCGAGCGCCGTCAACGTGATCGGAAAACTGACTGGAGACGCTCGCGCCTTCAAGGCTGTCCGCGACGGTGATCTTATTGAGTTGGACGTTGCACGCTGACATGTTATTCTTAGCGGTCTTCTAGTAACTGAGGGCTTGCGTGGAGGGTCGAAATGCCGATATACGAATACGAGTGCTGCAATTGTTGTGAGTGTTTCGAAAGACTTGTTTTCAGGAGTGATGAGGCGGAACCGGTAAGGTGCCCGAAGTGTGAATCTTCCAATGTCCATAAGATGATGTCCGTTTGCGGTTTCAAGAGCGGTGGGGACAAGGGGGCGGCGAGCAGCCGCATAGGTACGGCGGCATCCGGCTGTTCGGGATGTGCGGGTGGAAGCTGCAGCACGTGTCATTAAAGGTTGAAAAAGAGGAAAACATTTTTGACAAAGGAACTGATCCGGATTGCGACGCGCGGCAGTATGCTGGCTCTTCAACAGAGCGGGATCATAAAAGCGGCCCTGGAGAAGTTCTGGCCTGAAAGCCGGTTTGAACTTCAAATCATAAAGACAACCGGTGACAAAATCACCGACGTTCCTCTGGCAAAGGTTGGCGGCAAGGGGCTTTTCGTCAAGGAGATAGAGGACGCCCTGGCGGACGGATCTGCTGATATGGCGGTCCACAGCATGAAAGACATTCCCGCCGTTTTGCCAGACGGCCTCGAGATAGTCGCCATCCCTGAGCGCGACGACCCGCGCGACGCTCTGATTATCAGAAAAGGCAAAACAATCGGCGATCTCTGTCATGGAGCGGTCATCGGCACCAGCAGCCTCCGCCGGGGTGCGCAGATACGAGCTATGCGCCCCGATTTTGCAGTCCGCAATCTTCGCGGCAATCTCGATACACGCCTCCGGAAACTGGATGAGGGAGGATTCGACGCAATCTTACTTGCTGCGGCCGGACTCAAACGGATGGGCTGGCAGGACAGCATTACGATGTATATGGACCCGGCGGAATTCATACCAGCCATAGGACAGGGTGCGCTGGGAATCGAGGCGAGGTCCGCAGACTACCGGATGCGCCATTTTCTTGCTCCTCTAAACCACCCCGAAACCGCCGTCGCCATTCGAGCAGAACGCAGCCTGTTAGAGGAACTCGAAGGCGGTTGCCAGGTTCCCATTGGCGGCCATGCGCACATTGCCGGAAAAATTGTCGAACTCTCGGGCCTTGTCGCTTCACTCGACGGCGTTCAACTGTTCAGGGTTGTACGCACTGCGCCCCTGCAAGATGCTGCCGCGCTCGGGAAAAGAGTTGCCGTAGAATTGCTCGATCTCGGTGCTAAGAAAATACTCGATGAGGTTTACAGGTCGGCTGCCGCCGGACCCGGCGGGGTATGATCCCGGGATGCAACAGGTCATATATGCCAAATAAAACATTTATTCCCCCTGCTCCGCGAAGCAAATCCAGCGCCTGGTTGCAGGGCAAGAGAATACAGTGAGAAAGGGCAAAGTCTATCTTGTGGGAGCGGGACCGGGAGATCCCGGTCTTCTGACGCTCAGAGGCAAGCAAGTTCTCGAGAAGGCCGAAGTGGTCATTTTCGATTACCTGGCAAATGAAGAATTGCTCAAATTTGCCCCGCCCGGCGCCGAGCGCATCTACGTCGGTAAAAAAGGCGGCGATCATACTCTTGGCCAGGAGGCAATAAACGCCCTGCTGGTCGAAAAGGGACGCGAAAATGTGGTCGTGCGGCTCAAAGGTGGGGACCCTTTCGTTTTCGGCAGAGGCGGCGAGGAGGCGCAGGCACTGGTCCAAAACGGTATTGCGTTCGAAGCCGTACCCGGGATTTCCGCTGGCGGCGCAGTTCCGGCCTATGCGGGCATACCGCTTTCACACCGGGATTTGACTGCAACCATCGCCTTCATTACGGGACATGAGAGAGCGGATAAAGACGAGCACAAATCCAAAATCGCATGGGACAAGATATCGACCGGAGCTGGAACGCTGGTTTTTTTCATGGGTGTCAAGAACCTGCCTGAAATCTGCCAAAATCTCGTACAATACGGCCGGCCGGCCGACACACCTGTGGCCCTGATTCGCTGGGGCACCACTGCGATGCAGCAAACAGTTACCGGCACGCTTTCCGATATCGTGCACAAGGTCAAAGAAGCCAACCTGCAACCGCCTGCAATGATTATTGTCGGAGAAGTCGTCAAGTGCCGCGACGAGCTGAACTGGTTCGAGCGTCGGCCCTTGTTCGGCAGAAAGATCGTGATTACTCGGGCAAGGGAGCAGGCCAGCGGTTTCAGGGCGGAACTTGAAGAACTCGGGGCCAAATGCATCGAGTTTCCGACCATCAACATAGCTGTCCCACCCTCATGGGACCCACTGGACGGCGCGATACGGAATCTTTCGCAATACGACTGGGTGATTTTCACAAGCGTAAACGGCGTCAGATTCTTTATCGAAAGGCTGCTCGCGGCCGGCAGGGACGCTCGAGACCTCAAGGGTATTCGGATAGCAGCGATCGGACCCAAAACCGCTGAAGCTCTCCAATCAGTCATGCTGCGCCCGGACCTGGTTCCATCCGTATACCGCGCCGAAGCCATACTGGACTCCCTGTCCGAACATAACGTGAGCGGAAAGCGCTTTCTCATGCCGCGTGCCCTGGCTGCTCGCGAAGTTTTGCCCGAAAAACTAAGCGAACGTGGCGCGCAGGTTGACGTCGTCCCGGCCTACCAAACCGTTCTCCCTGAGCAGGACGCTCATAAAATCCGTGCGCTTTTGACCAATTGCGAGATAGACTGCCTGACATTTACATCTTCTTCCACCGTTTCCAACTTCTTTGCCCTGATCGGAAACGAGGATCTCCTGCGCTGCCGGGAGCGGATGGCAGTTGCCTGTATCGGTCCAATAACGGCTGAAACAGCGGCAAAATTCGGACTCAAGACATCTATTATGCCCTCTGAATACACAATCCAGGGGCTTGTCGATGCGATTGCCTCTTACTTTAAGGCTCAATGAGGCGTTGAAGGACAAAAACGAAGTGAGAAATTGGGTTTAGTCTCTGAATCCTTTCGTCAAGAGATGTAGTCTTCTTCGGGGCCGACCAACAATTCTTCCAGCTCTTCGAGCTCCTCGCGCTCTTTTGCCCTCGCGGGAGCTTCCGGGTCTGTTATTTCCCTTATATGTTGCGGGCAGTTCATGGCATCCCCCTGCTTTATGAATCGGATAATAGTTAGCTAAAAAGAAGTGTTCTCATAACGATGCCAATGTAAGGACAGCCCTACTATTGTCAACGGGAAAACCGCAAGGATTGGGGCCTTGGAAGTCAATGGCCGGAGGCCTGCCTCGTACTCCTCATCAAGTCCCCCGGATCAGGTCCGGGGACCCCATTGGGGAGGGCTTTGATCCGATATCCGGATTGGCTGGAGCGCGACGGGCGCAAAAATGCTCTCGTTTTTGGCGGAATAGGCGATTCACAAGTGAAAACGCGAAATATGACCAAATCTTTTCAGTTCATGCACCGCTTCGACAGGTTTCGGGCAGGCTCGGCGCCTTCGCGCAAGACCGCCGCTCGCGTCCTACTGCACGCACTGCTTTCGAATCTTTTGTTCTTCGTGCATCTCGAAGCTGCCGTCCTCTTTAGGGATGATCAGCATATCCCGGCCCTGCCGGTCGGTTACCCTTATTGCGCCGATGCAGAATTGCGGCAGTTTCTTTGCTTTCCTCTTCAGTTTCAGTCCGGCGAATATTAAGCCTGCGGCTACAGATGCAACTATCACCCCGATGAGGTACAAATAGAAGAAGTGATCCATTAATCATTTCCCTCGAGGCGCCTTCAAAAGCCCCCGTGGCGGCTTTTGCTCGAATGGGCCTCCGCATTGTGGCGCGCAGTCAATCTGATTTTTAGTTGAACATGGAACCAGAATTTCACAACTTGATAGGTGCGGCAAGAGAAAAGTTTCCCTTACCGGGCGTCCTGGATTTTCGTTGTGATGGAAAGCGTATCGGGTTATCTTCCGAGTGTCTTCGGCAAACCGAAGCGCCACGGGTTTTGCCCGGATGGGTATCTGGTTTTCGTCCGGAAAAGGTCCTTTTCCGCTCTGGCGGGAGGCGGGGCCGCACGCCTCTGGTCATTGACAGAGCAGGGATAGCGTGGAGATCGGATTATGTACGCCTTCGCACAACCCTTTGATTTCCTTGCACCTTTCGGTGCGGCGCTGGGCAATCTGGAAATAGCGGGGCACTAAACTGTACGCGCCAGGACGAAAATGGATCCTTTCCGAACAGAAACCTCGCGGGGCGTGGAGTTTTCATCCGGGGTTTGCGGATAGACAATATCTAATCTTCTCAGGAGTCTAGATGAGCAGGATATTTAAACTTTTGATATTACAGGCATGCATTTTTTCATTGTCCCTTACAGCCGCAGCGGAGCCGGGCCGGTTTGAGACTGACACCATCACGACTTCCGACGGGCGGCTCCAGATCACTTTTCTAGGACACGCATCGCTTAAAATGGATTTCCATGGCAGGCACATCTATATAGATCCCTGCACGGAAGTGGCCGATTTTACCAAAATGCCCAAGGCCGATATTATCCTTTTCACGCACGAACACAGCGATCATTTTGACCTGAAGGCCCTGGAGGAACTCAGGAGCGAGAACACGCTGGTTGTCCTGACCGAACTCTGTGCCGTCAAATATGCAGAGGGCATAGTAATGAAGAACGAGGACGTTAAAATAGTCCAGGGCCTCAAGATCGAGGGCGTCCCCGCGTATAATATCGTATACAAGCGCGCCTCCGGTTTTCCCTATCACCTCAAGGGGATGGGAAACGGCTACATAATTACATTCGGGGACACGCGTGTCTACATTGCGGGCGACACGGAGAAAATACCGGAGATGAACGAACTGAGCGACATTGACGTCGCATTTCTTCCTGTCGCGCTTCCGGATACTATGTCGGTGGAGATGGCGGCCGACGCAGTGAAAGCGATAAAGCCCAAGTTTTTTTATCCGTATCGTTACGGCGATACGGACATTTCCGAGCTGCAGGAACTCCTGAAGGGCCAGTCTGAAACCGAGGTCCGAGTGCGTAACATGAAATAGATAAGAGCCGGTTTATCAGGTTCATATGCAATTTCTCAAGCTTGTCATACGAAATACTTTCAGGCAAAAACTGCGAACCATTCTCACCATTTTCGGGATGGCGGTGGCAATCCTAGCTTTCTGCCTGCTCGATACGGTTGTCGAGGCCTGGTATGTAGGCGTGAACTCCGCCTCGCCAAACCGTCTGGTATCACGCAATTCCGTTTCTCTAATTTTTCCGCTCCCCCTGAACTACCGGTCCAGGATACAAATGGTGCCCGGAGTCGACCAGGTCGTCTACGCCAACTGGTTCGGCGGAGTTTACATTGACGAGCGGCATTTTTTCCCGAGAATGGCTGTTGGCCCTGAGAGTTATTTCGACGTCTTTCCGGAATTCCGCGTTCCTAAAGACGAACTCGCATCGTTCTGGAAGCAGCGAAACGCGTGCATCGCGGGGCGAAAAATCGTAGAGCAATACGGATGGAAACCGGGAGATACGATTACGCTTACCGGAAACATATACCCCGGAGAATGGAGTTTCGTGCTTCGTGGAGTATACTCCGGCGCGACCAAATCAACTGACGAGACCCTGTTTTTCTTTCGTTGGGACTATCTTGACGAAACAGTGAAGAAGAAGACGCCGAGGAGGGCCGGGCAGGTGGGCTGGTACGTGATTCAGGTACGAAATCCAGCCGATGCCGGGCAAATCTCGGAATCCGTCGACAATCTTTTTAAAAACTCTTCAGCGGAGACTCTGACCGAGACCGAAAAGGCGTTTCAGGCCGGGTTCCTCGCCATGACGGAGGCGATTGTTGTAGCCGTGCGGATCGTCTCATATGTTGTTATAGGGGTTATTCTCATCGTACTTGTAAATACCATGGCGATGACTTCGCGTGAGCGTACCCCGGAATACGCGATCCTGAAGACCATGGGCTTCGGGAGCAGACACCTGTGGTTTCTGATTGCCGGGGAATCGGTGTTTATTTCCATGCTTGGCGCGGCGGTGGGAATGGCGCTTTCCTACCCGGCGGCAAGCGTTTTTTCCAGCAACACGGGATCGCTTCTGCCTGTTTTCCAGATACACTTTTGGAAGACGCTTTCCTTTTGCGCTCTTATCAGCTTCGGGATCGGCATCGTGTCGTCGCTGCTGCCGATCTGGAGCGCCAGCCGCTTTCGAATAGCCGAGGCGCTCAGGCATCTGGGGTAGAAGAGGTCTGGGGTTGCCAACCACCATACTTATTTCGCGATGGGACTGTGCGTGCACCAGAAGGAGCGCAGAATATGAGTGAACCCGGAATTCATCTTTTTATAGGCTTCAGAGGGGTAGGGCTCGAAGAGGAGCTAAAATACCTTATCAGAGAATACCGTCCGGGCGGCATCGTGCTTTTCAAAAGAAACATTGAAGGCCGCGAGCAACTCAAGACCCTTGTTGCGAGCGCTCAGGCGCTTGCGATGGAAGAACTCAAGCGCCCTCTTTTTTTTGGCATCGATCAGGAGGGCGGGACGGTTCAGAGGCTTTCTCCCCACTTCCGCTCGATTCCTTCGGCAAGGTCTCTTGCAGAGCAGGGGCCGGAGGCTGTTGCCCAATGGGCCGCAGTATGTGCGGCCGACCTCAGGGAGATCGGAATCCAGATAAACTTCGCGCCCGTTCTCGATATAGTTGCCGAAGGCAAAGAACACTTTATGGAGACCCGCTCATTTGGTTCAATCCCGGCAAAAGTATCGGATCTGGGAACTATCTGGATCCAAACGCTCCAGGCAAACGGAGTTTCGGCTACCGCAAAGCATTTTCCCGGACTTGGAGGCGCAGAATCGGACCCGCACCATTTTGCTCCTGTCATCACCGATGAAAAAGGGGACGATTTCCACTTGCATCTTATCCCTTTTCGGTCCGCCGTTAGGGCCGGGGTCAACTGTATGATGACTTCGCACGCGGTCTACCGGGCGGTTGATAACCTCCATCCGGCGACCCTTTCACATGAAATCAGCCACAAGTGGTTGAGAGAACGCCTCGGCTTCGGAGGCATCCTGTTCGGCGACGACCTGGACATGGCGGCGATTTCGGAAAATTATTCACCCGAAGAGACAGCGTTTCTTGGACTTTCCTGCTCTACGGACTTCTTTTTGCTTTGCCAGAAGTCCGAGAGCATTGCGCCTATGTACCGAGCGATCGCCGATCAGTTCCACCGGAACCAATCCTTGCAGAGATTTCATCGCGCTACGATCCAGAGGCTTGAGATGTTGAAGCTTTTCCATTTCGCGTTTAATCCCTAAATTACCACCATCGCTTTGATGGCCTTCCTTGTATCCATTGCCTTGTAGCCTTCGGGCACTTCATCGAGACTGAGGGTCAAATCCAGTACCGGCGAGGGATCGAGCCGACCGGCCAAAATGTCTGCGAGCAGAGCGGGGATGTAAGCCCGCACAGGGGCTACTCCCCCATTCAGATTGATGTTCTGGCGAAACATCCGCTCGAATTTGATGTTGACATCCCCGTAATGCGGCACTCCAACATAGCCAACCGTGCAGCCGGGACGGCAGACCCCGATCGCAGTGTTCAACGCATCACTGGTTCCGACGCACTCAAGAACCGAATCGGCGCCTCCCCCGGTCATTTTTATAACTTGAGAAACGGCGTCCTCGCCGCGGCTGGTAATGATATCGGTTGCCCCGAAACTTTCGGCCAAATCCAGACGCCTTCTCTGATGCCCCAGCATAATAATGCGCGCGGCGCCAAGTCTTTTTGCCGCCAAAACTCCGCACAGCCCGACTGCGCCATCACCAACGACCGCGACGGTTGATCCTTCGCCAACCCTTGCCGAAATCGCCGCATGGTGTCCCGTGCCCATCACGTCCGTAATGGGCAGTATGGCCTTGAGGATCGCGCTTTCAGAAGCCCCTCTCTGTGAAAGATCCCCGGGCAGCGCAACGAGTGTGGCGTCGGCAAAGGGGCTGCGTACCATCTCTGCTTGACCGCCGTCATTGCTCATGCCCCAAAAGCCGCCGCGAAGGCACGAGGTCTGTAATCCTTTCCGGCAGAATTCGCAGGCTCCGTCAGAGAAAGCGAACGGCGCCAGGACTCTGTCGCCTTTTTTCAGCGTGCGAACCTCCGGACCGACTTCCTCGACGATACCCATAAATTCGTGACCCAACCGCCAGCCCGGCTTAAAAGGAGTTAGACCTCGGTAGAACCACAAGTCTGACCCGCAGATGCAGGCGTGCGTAACACGTACGATCGCGTCGGCCGGCTCGAGGATTTTAGGGTCCGGGACCTGCTCGACACGCAAATCTCCAGGTGCATAGAAAATGGTTGCCTTCACAATCGTTGTCCTCCTTTCAAATCAATTAGAATTTGGGAATCGAACTTTAAGTTCCTCAATTCCTGAATACATCGTACACTAAAATATCTTTGAAGATAATTAGTTCTCGGCTAGAATCCGCATTACCTGTCCATCATCTGTAATATCGCAAATAATAGCGCGGAATGATCCTGCGAAGGGGACCTCTTGCGCAACGGCGTGTCTTCTTTCGCAGCGATTGACCTATTTCCAATGGAAGGGAGGTGTTGCGATGCCTATCCGCTTTGATCCAGCCGGTTCGCCCGAAAATTTAGAGGAAATGATCCAAAGCGTATCCTCAATTTCCGGCGTAAGCGGCCTCATGATTTTGGCCGGTGACGCCAACGGATTTACACCAGCTGGAATCGATCCAATTTTGAGCCGTGCGTCGGTTCCTGTCTTCGGAGGTGTGTTTCCCGCCATTATCCACGGCCGGGAGATGTTCAGGCAAGGGAGCCTGGTAATCGGATTGCCCAATGTGCTGCAAACCATGTTCATCCCGGATCTCAGCAACAGAGCAATCGATTACGAGGCTTCGTTTGACTGCACGGTTCCCGGCGATGAATCAGCCCTTACCATGATGGTTTTCGTCGATGGATTCGCCAGGCGGATATGCGCATTCGTCGAAAGTCTTTTCAACAAGTTCGGTTTTCAAATGAATTACATCGGCGGAGGGGCGGGTTCCTTGAGCCTGCCGCCCAAACCCTGCCTGTTTACGAATCAGGGGATGGTGGCTGACGGCGCAGTTCTTGCGCTGATCGGACTTGCGAGCGGAGTGGGAGTCTCTCACGGCTGGACACACATGAGCGGCCCTTATCGTGTTACAAACTCCGATCTCAATGTGATCCTTACCCTGGACTGGAGACCGGCCCTCGACGTGTATCGGGAAGCCGTGGAATCGCACTCGGGAATTGCGCTTGATGCCGGCAACTTTTACGGTAGCTCTAGATCATATCCCTTCGGAATCTCGCGTCTGGAGTCGGAACACATCGTGAGATCCCCCGTTCGGGCAGATCCCGACAAAAGCCTTATCTGCGTGGGCGAAGTACCGCAAGGTGCGTTCATTTCCATCCTCAACGGAGATGAATCCTCCCTGATTCGAGCTGCCGGAAATGCGCTTGACCTGGCCCTCAAGGCGTTTCCAACTCAATGTGAGGCAGGACTGAAGATTTTCATGGATGGCATCTCCAGGGTCTTGCTTCTGGGAGAGAGATTCGCGGAGGAGCTGAAATCCGTGTGCCGGGAAAATGAACCCCTGGTTGGAGCCTGCACCATCGGGGAAATTGCAAATTGTGGGGCCGAATTCCTAGAGTTCTACAACAAAACGGCAGTGGTGGCCGTGCTGGAAGCCAGATAATGGAAATTTTGATACAGACGCAGATTTTTTATGAAATCGCGATGTCAATCGGAAACAGCCTCGATCTGGGCGATATGCTCAAAGAGGGCCTTTCCGCCTACCTGAGAAAGCTCAATTGCTCGAAGGGCATCGTCTTTGAGATGCGAAAAGAAGCAGGCGGAGCTTTGCACTTTGCGCCGATATTTTCGATTCCCCGCAACCTGTCCCTTTCGACGTGTCAGGCCCCCCTGGAACGCATCCCACAGGAGTTGTCCCCAGCCTCTCTTTCGGGATTTCTCGAGACCCTGCCCATTTCCGGACAGGAGGATAAAGACCGTTTTTTCCACCTTATGGAGCTTCCGGGTTTCGGGCTCCTGCTTCTTGTCAGGAGCGGCAAAGACCTGAGTCCGGACATAATCAGGTCGCTAGGCCCCCTTAACCGCAAACTGGCCGACTCCTGCCTTGCCTGCCAGCAGAACTTGAAGATTGAAACGATCAATCATCGGTTGACCCACGAGATTTTTGAACGCCGGCAGGCTGAGGCTGAGCTGAAAAAAGTGTTGAGCGAACTGGAACAGCGCGTGGAAGAGCGCACCCGTGAGATCAAAGAGTCCAATGAGGCATTGGCTACCGTAAACCAGCAGCTCAACGATATTATTGAATTCCTCCCCGATCCAACACTTGTGACCGGAAGTGATGGCAAGGTTATCGCGTGGAACCGCGCCATCGAAGAGATGACAGGGGTGCGCAAGCATGACGTGATAGGAAGAGGGGATTATGCCTGTATGGTTCCATTCTACGGCGAAAGGCGGCCCCATCTTCTGGACCTGCTCGATAAATGCGACGAGGAGCTTGAAGCCAGATATAGGAACTTAAAGAGAAAAGGCGTTGTTTTGACTGCCGAAACATACGTCCCATGTGTCTACGGGGGCAAAGGGGCTTATGTGTTCGCTGCCGCCGCGCCGCTGTTCGATGCTCAGGGCGGGCGCACGGGCTCCATCGAATCCATCCGCGATATTACCGAACGGAAACAGGCGGAAGAAGCATTAAGGCGCAGCGAGGAAAAATACCGCGAGCTGGTTGAAAATGCCAACAGCATCATCCTCAGGATGGACAAGACGGGCAATGTGACTTTTTTCAACGAGTTCGCACAGCGCTTTTTCGGCTACAGCGAGCAGGAGATACTTGGAAAGAATGTAGTGGGAACTATTGTTCCGCGCGTGGAATCGACGAGCGGCCGAGACCTCGAGTCGATGATCGAAGACATCGGACGCGACCCTGGCCGCCACGCGGCAAATGTGAACGAGAACGTGCGCAGCAACGGTGAGAGGGTTTGGATCGCCTGGACCAACAAGCCCATTTTTGACGAAAGCGGCGGGCTGGTTGAAGTCCTGTGCATCGGCAACGATATAACGGAGCGCCAGCGTGCGCAGGAAGAGCTGTTCAATTCCCGCCAGATGCTTCAATCGATCCTGGACAACATCCCGCAGCGGGTTTTCTGGAAAGATCGAAACAGCATTTTAGTTGGCTGCAACAAAGCGTTCGCCCTGGACCGCGGTTACGAGGATCCTGGTGAGCTGATCGGAAGGTCCACATATGAAATTCACTCATCGGGAGCAATCGCCGATCTTTACCGTGCCGACGATCTGGAGGTGATGCAAACCCGCAGGGCCAAGCTCAAATACGAAGAACCGCTCATCAAAGCGGATGGCAGCAGGGGTTGGCTGATTACAAGCAAAACGCCCATGTTTGACCGGGACGGCCGGGTAATCGGGATACTGGGAACTTACGAGGACATTACGGAGCAAAAGCTGGCGCGGGAAAAGCTGCGGGAGAGCGAAGCGCGCTACCGCACCGTGATTGAGAACATGAAGGACGTTTTTTACCGGACGGATGAGAGGGGCGCGATTGTAATGTTTAGTCCCTCGGCGGCCGCGCTTCTGGGATACGACACGATTGACGATATGCGGGGCGAGCCGGTGGAGAGCTTTTGGATGTATCCCGAGGAGCGTGCAAGAATGCTGCGCGCCTTACGGGAAGATGGTGTGGTCAGAGACTATGAGGTGACCCTTAAGAAAAAAGACGGCACGCCGCTTTATGTTTCGGTCACGAGCTCATTCCGCAAGGACGATCAGGGAAACATCCTCGGAGTCGATGGGGTAATTCGTGATATCACCGAGCGCAAACGGGCTGAAGAAGAGCGCATACGCCTGGTGACAGCGATCGAGCAGGCCGCTGAAGCAATCATCATAAGCGATTCAAACTGGATCATCGACTATGTCAATCCGGCTTTTACGGCTATGGCGGGCTATGACGGCACGGAGGCTATCGGCCGGCATTCGCGTATCATTAGGAGCGATAAACATGACCGGGCCTTCTTCAGGGATATGCGGGACACCCTCGCAGGAGGCCAGGTATGGTCGGGACGTATCACTAATAAGAGAAAAGACGGCTCTTTGTACGAAACCGAGACTACGATATCCCCCGTCCGGAATAAGTCCGGGGCTGTCATCAACTATGTAAGCATCCACCGGGACATCACCCGCCAGGTGAAGCTTGAAAGAGACCTTCGCCAGGCGCAGAAGATGGAGGCCATCGGCACCCTGGCCGGGGGGATCGCCCATGACTTCAACAACATTCTGACGGCCATAGTAGGCTACGCGGAAATAGCCAGATTCTCGCTTGAACAGGCAGACCCGGTACGCCGCAACCTGGATCAGGTGCTCAACGCCAGCACTCGTGCAACGGAGCTGGTCAAACGGATCCTTGCCTTCAGCCGTCAGACCGAACAAAAGCATCAACCCGTGCCCATCGTCTCCATTGTCAAAGAAACGCTCAAACTGTTACGCCCTTCTCTGCCTACTACCATCGAAATTCGCAATGAAATTTTATTGCATCCGGAAGAGGGAGTGATTTTTGCCGATCCAACCGAAATACACCAGGTGCTCATGAATCTTTGCACTAACGCGGCCCATGCCATGCGCGCCAATGGCGGGGTTTTGCTCGTCAGATTGTCTTGTACGCTCGTTCATGACAGCCAAAACCCTCTGTATCCGGACCTGGAACCGGGGCCGTACGTGTGCGTCTCAATAAACGATACGGGCCATGGCATTGACCCTGCAGTTATGGAAAGAATTTTCGATCCCTACTTCACCACCAAGAGGATGGGTGAGGGTACGGGACTCGGGCTTTCGGTGGTCCAGGGAATCGTAAGGACGTATGGAGGAGCGATTACGGTACACAGTGAGCCGGGTGAGGGAACCACCTTCGAGGTGTTTTTTCGAAGTATGGAGACACAGACCCCAATCGGAACGGAGGCAAGGGAGGCTCTTCCCGCCGGGGCTGAACGAATACTCTTTGTTGACGACGAAGCAACTCTGGCTGAGTTAGGAAAGGAACTGTTGGAGTCCCTTGGCTACAAGGTCGTTGCAAAAGCCAACAGCCTCGAGGCACTGGAGACATTCCGAGCCGATCCTCATGGGTTCGATCTTGTCATCACAGATATGACCATGCCAGGCCTAAGGGGTGAAGAGCTTGCCAGGGAAATTATCGCCCTTCGGCCAGGCATGCCGATCATCCTTTGCACCGGGTACAGCGAGCTTATCAATGAAGCACAGGCGCAGGCAATGGGGATCAGCGAGTTCGTAACGAAGCCCTACATGGTCGCAAACTTCGCCGAAACCATTAGAAAATCGCTGAATACGCGTTGAAGGACATCTAAACTGACTTCAAAATAAAACCTGCAGCACGGAGTCTGTTTTTCGCAGCCTCTCTTCAATTGTCTGTGTCTGCTTTCTGCCGATTCTGCCGATTTTGTGCAGGGAATGCAGACGTTGAACTGCCCCGAAGAGGCCCTCGACTGCTGAGGAAGTGTCCAGATCGTTGTTCATCCCTGCCTCGAATGAAGCCGTAAGAGCCTCGGTGAGGCTGCTTACGGCTTCGTCCTCTACGACCTGTTCGGTTTTCTCACGGGGGGTCGACAGATCTCGCGTCATTGCCCTCAGAGCATCGAGCTTCGAACTTTGTTCGCGAACTCCATCCATGCTCAGGTCGAGTTCTTTGCGGTATTGCCTCGACAGGAGGTAATACCGGATTTGCTCCCAGGAAAAGCCCTGCTCCATGAGATTCTCAGGGTAAACTATATTGTGGAGGCTTTTCGACATTTTCTTTCCGCCGGCCAGAACGTGCCGACCGTGTAGCCAGTAGCGCGCCAGTTCTTCACCCGACACCGATTCCATAACGGCGATATTGTAGTCGTGATGCCTGTAGAGGTTGTCTATGCCTCCGCAGAATATGTCCAGGCGATAGCCCAGGGTTTCAGAAATCATGGCTGGATCCTGTACGTTCCATGAAGGCCTCCCCCTGCCAATCTCGGTGTCCCAGCAAACCTCATCGCCAACCTTGCACCCGTGCCAGAGGATGAAATCGCCAAGGTTCCATCTGAGTCCCGTGTATGTGTCCCGCTTGAACCGCTTCCTGGTTTTAGGCCATCTGCTCATGTCCAGCCGAAACAGTTTGCCGAATCCCTTGAATTTGAGGGGATCGAAGAAGATGTCGGCTTTGTGACGGTAGGCATAACCTTTCTCAAGCAGCCTGCGGATCAGGTAAACGGCCTGTTGGACGCTCGTGGATGAGCGCGGAATTTGCCCGGGCAATTTTATCCGCAGCCGTCCGGCTTCCTCAATAAACCGCCCGGCTATGGCGCCTGTAAGTTCTCCGACCGGCAGGCCGCGCTCTCGTGCTTCCTCGATGGCCTTGTCTTCAATATCCGTTAAGTTTATGACTCGCTTGACTTCATATCCCTGATACTCCAGATATCTTTGAAGCACATCTTCCCAGATGAACGTACGATAATTCCCGATATGAGGCGCGCTATAAATCGAGGGTCCACAACTGAACATCCTGATCGTTCCCCCCGCGTGGCCGTTTTCCGGCCGAAAGGGTTCTTTTTGTCGAGTCATGGTGTTGTAAAGCTGAAGCATCGGTTCGACCCCATCCTGAAACGGTGAGTTCAGGTGAATGTGTGAATCGGTTAATAGACCTGGCAAAGATCGTATTGAAAGTCCTGTCCAAAACCCCGATCCGGCTTTCGTCATGGCGATCTGGGATTTCAATCTCTCAGAATTTAGAACGATTCTGCGGTTTTGTAAAGCCGGGTAAAATATGCGGGCTGATCGGTGAATAGAGCCTGCCCGGGACACGATCCGAGGCGGGTGGTCTGTTCACCGGTTATTCAGCGGTCTTTCTTATGAGTACCTTTCGGACCCTGTGTCCCTCCATTTCGACTACTTCAAAGCTGTACCCGCAGCACTCGAAGAGGTCTCCGACAGTCGGCACCCTCCTGAGGTGAGACATTGTAAAGCCACCCAGCGTCTGAAAGCGCCGCTGGCGCTCGCCGGGCAGTTTGCGGATGTGGAAAAAGGCTTTCAATTCGTCAACGGGCAGCATTCCTGCAATCAGCCACGTGTCTGCTTCCCTTTGAATAATCGGGGGCTCCTCCAGCACTTCTTTCGAAGCAATGTCGCCGACGATGGCCTCCAAAATATCCGTGAGGGTTATAATCCCCTCGATCGTACCATATTCGTCGACCACGACCGCCATTTGCTGGCCCGATAGTCTGAAGCTCTCCAGCACTTTTAGGGCATGCGTGCTCTCATGGACGAAAAGCGGCTTATGCATCGAAGCCCTTAGGTCAAGCGGCTTCCCGCTCAGGCAGTTAACAGCGATGTCGCGAACATGGACTACCCCCCTGATACTTCCCGCCTTCTGGCAGACTGGAAACCAGGTGTAAGGACTTTTGGCGATTTTTCGTCTCGTTTTGTCCACTGACTCGTTTATATCCAGCCACACGACCTTGTTGCGCGGAGTCATCATGACCCCGACACGGCGGTCTCCCAGCCGGAAGACTCTTTCCACCATATCCTGCTCGGCTTCTTCGAATACGCCTGCAACCGTTGCCTGCCCTATGAGCATGCGGATTTCCTCCTCTGTTACAGGGGCCTCGGTCGTCGGTTTGAACCTGAAAAAACGCAAAACGATATCGGTCGAAAGGCTCAGTACCCGGATAATGGGTGAGGTCGCGGCAGAGAGTCTTGCCATCGGTTTTGCAACCGCCGAAGCAATGCGTTCTGGGGTGGATACGGCGATCCTTTTCGGGATAAGCTCGGCCAAGAGCGAGAAGTAGGTGATAAGCCCGACAACCAGCGCCAGGGCTATAGAGTCGCTGTAGCGCCCGATGTAGGGGATCGACGAGAGGGTTGCGGCCACATGCCCGGCAATGCTTGCCCCACCGAAAGCCCCGCTGAGAACGCCGATGAGCGTTATTCCGATCTGTACGGTCGCCAGAAAGCGATGTGGGTTTTCGGCCAGACCCAGAGCCACGCGGGCACTGGAGCTCCCCTCCTCGGCGTGCCTCTGCAGCCGCGTTTTGTTTGACGAGACAACCGCAAGCTCCGACATTGCAAAAAAACCGTTCGTCAGTATGAGCAGCAAGACAATAATGACGTCCAGTATGCCCCAAAGCATTTTTTTCTCCGATATTACCTTTTCTTAAGTGTTGTGGCCGATTCGCGGAGCAGTAATTGACCCATTCACCAATTCGACTCGCCAAATCGAAGAGGCGGGTTGATCCCCGCCTCGAATATTCATTCTTTCCGGATCGGACCGCCGGCCCGTCAAGCCACGGAAACAGAGCTCGCCTGGGTTCCCTTGTCTCCTGATTGCTCGATAAAGGTTACCGCCATCCCGACGTTGAGTACTTCGAATTTGCCATCGAGGACCGCGTTTTTATGAAAGTAAACCTCGCGTCCTTCGGGTGTAATGAGAAACCCATAGCCTTGGTCGGTAAATACCCGGGCCACCCTTGCCACAGGCTTCTCGAAGTGAGTCTTCACCTCACCCCTTTGCTTTTCCGCATACTCCGTTACGCGTCGTTTGGCGGTTTCGAACGAATTCACTATCGCCACATGGAGGTCTTCGTCAGGATCTCTTTTCACAATCAGCTCACCGCCAGGTACGGTTATGTCGATCCTGACGTTATACATTATTCCGCTTCGTCGGCTGCGGTGAGGTATGTCCACTTTCACCCGGCAACCGATGATCTGGTCGTAGAACCTGTCCAGTTTTAAAGCTTTGTCCCGAATAAGCTCTTCGGTTTCATCGTTGATGCGCACATCGCGTGCGCTGATTTCCAGTGGTAATTTCATGAGTTTCTCCCCTTATACTCTCTCTTTATAAGTTAGTCACGCCGATGTTATTCTTTAAGAGTAGAGACGATCCGGCTCCCTGATTCGAGCGTCCTGTGAACCGGACATCGGTTGGCGATCTCTAAGAGTCTCTGCCGAGTGGGCAGGTCAAGGTCCCCCTTCAGCTCGATCTCCCTTTGAATGAAATCTATTTTGCTCTTTGGGTCTTCGCAATCCTGGCAGTCTTGCGCATGGACTTTCTCGTGCCTTAGTCTTACGGTAATGGAGTCCAGAGGCAGTTTCTTGAGGTTCGCATACATTCTGACGGTCATCCCTGTGCAGGCGCCAAGGGCCGATACCAGCAGGTCGTAGGGAGTCGGGCCGCTATTGGCCCCTCCCACCGGGATCGGTTCATCGGCGATGAGGCTGTGTCCGTTGGCTATAATCTCTGTCCGGAAGCCGGTCTTGCTCGTAAGGGTTACGATTCGGTTATCGGATAGTTCAGGCTGAATGTATTTTCTCTCCGAAATTTTGAGATATTTCGATGCCCAGGCGGCAAGTACCGAGCCGACGTAGAGGGAATCTTCGCGGTTGGCGAGCAGGTGATCGGCCTGGTCCAGTGAAATGAAGCTCTTCGGATGCCGCGCTGCAGTAAAGAGCTTCGCAGCCTGATCAATCGATACAATCCGGTCTACTGGAGAGTGGAAGATCAAAAGGGGTCTTCTAAGTGCGCGTATCGCCTCCTCCATGTTGCCCTGCTGCAAATCGCTCAGGAACTGTTTCTTTATCTTGAAGTTTCTGCCTGAGATATTGATTGTAGTCTCGCCGTCTTTTTCGAGCATTTCCAGCGGGGGGCCATCCGTGAAGCGGAGCAGACCCGTGAGATCGGCGGGCGCGGCAACGGTCGAAACCGCTTCGGCGGAAGGGATCCTTTGGGCCGCCTGAATCACTGCCGCCCCGCCGAGCGAATGACCGATGAGGAGCCTGGGCGCCTCATAGGCGTCTCTTAGAAAGTCGGCAGCCGAAACGAGGTCTGCTACGTTCGACGAGAAACTTGTTTCGGAAAAATCCCCCTCACTTTCACCAAGGCCTGTAAAATCGAACCT
The DNA here is from genome assembly GCA_052143075.1 of Syntrophobacteraceae bacterium. Taxonomy (GTDB): domain Bacteria; phylum Desulfobacterota; class Syntrophobacteria; order Syntrophobacterales; family Syntrophobacteraceae; genus SbD1. Next base: position 95,422 of record JBKQTS010000214.1, read on the forward strand.
CAGGACTGCTATCCCATGCTGCGCCAGCGCCCTGTTAATGTTCACGACTGCATTGAAGTTCTTGGTGCAGGTGAAACAGTGGGCAAAGACTGCAAAAGCGGTTGGCTTCTCGTCGAGCGGCAGGTCCAGGCGCGCGGCGAGCCGTTTCCCGTCCGGGTTCTTAAAATAGAGCTTCTGAAATTGCATGATGGTCCTCCGCACAGCTCGGTAATTCGCAGTAAAGCGACCAAGGCGGCGCAATTGGTTTGGAAACGCCCCCGGTTGACTTTAATCATTTTGCCGTGTTCCGCAATCCGAAGAAGGCAGTCTGATTGGTGACCCGTATGTATGTGTCCCTGTGCCGGCGCCTCCCGGCCTCATAACGGCAAGCTTCCGGTGCTTCATGCTCTACATCCCGTATCCGTCTTCTACTCTCCTAAAAACTGCCGTAGACAAATTCGCTTGCGTTAAGGGAAAAATTTCACTAAAATGCACGCTGGCTAGATTGGCATTTCTTCTTCCTGTATTTTGGTTGATAAGCTGTCTTATGACATTTGGCCGGCAAGGCAAAAACAAAAGGAGGAGAGCCCGGAATGAAAAAAGGTAGGTTAGTCTCGTGTTTGGCCATTGCGGCTGTATTCATCTTCGCAGCGGCGCTGCTGGCATTGGCCGCCCAGCAGGCGCCCGATGAGATAACCCTTAAACCCGCGATTTGGCCCAATCCGACCAAGACGCCGGTGCAGTTTGCACACAAGAAGCATTCGCAGGAATATAAGATTGCCTGTAATCAGTGCCATCATCTCTATAAAGATGGCCAGAACACGTGGAAAGAGGGCGACCAGGTCGAGAAATGCGAAAAATGCCACACGGAAGCGACCATTCAGGGCGAGATGAAACTTCCCCCGGATCAGAAGAAACTTAACCTCAAGCTCGCATTTCACAACAATTGTCAGCCCTGCCACAAGAAGCTGAAGGCGGAAAACCCGGCCTCCAAGGCCCCGACAACCTGCACCGGATGCCATCCTGGCGGAAAAGAAGAAAAGTAGTTCCCACGCAGAGTTTGAAACACAGTTTGAATCATAAAAAAAGCCCACGTCACACTCGTGGGCTTTTTTGCATCCTTGTAATCACGTCAATACAATACCTACCGGAGCCTGCCCCTGGTTCTATGCATTTTTCGCGTCCTTGCCCTCAGCAAACAATAAAGCCGCTTGCTCCAATCGAGTCAAGCGGCTTGTTTGCGGATGGAACCCGCCCAATGACGAGAGGCAAACTAGACTTCTTCCACTGTGATTGCGCCCTGTTCGCAGACTTCCACACAGCTTTCGCAGCCCAGGCACTCATCCTCATTCACCGGTTCGGCCTTGCCATCGACAAGTTCGTATACATCCACGGGGCAAACATCTACACATTCGGCGTCGCCAGTGCACTTGTCCTTGTCAACCGTTACTTTGAAGCTCATTTCTTCCTCCACTAGGGTTTATGGAATTCGGGCACAATCGCATCAGGAATTGTTATCAATTCCGTTGCTTCCGTTAATTGATAGGCCTTTTCGTACCCCCATCCAAACGTAAAGTCAAGATGGAAATAGCAAAATAAATCCGGCATGGGCGGGGCCAAAAACCACCTCGGCAGGGGACAGCGCCAAGGCCGTGCGCAGCCAGCAACAGCCAATGCGTGAAAAAAAATACAAGCCATGGCCAAAGTTCTTTTACACTGCTTTTGTCAGTGTGAAAAGGAAAAAACGATGAACGGCTGATGGATCAATGGGTGAAACCGGGGTCAGCAGAGAGCAAGGAATTTTTCGAAGATAGGGAGATATTTCTATGTCTCTTTATCTCGCTTTTCCCCGCCCTCCGCTGAATAGTGCGTGTGTGAACCACGGAGCGTTCGCTGATTTCCGCCGCAAGACTCAAGTGGCGGACACAGGTAGACCCGGATGGAAGCAGGATGCCCGCAGCCTGAAGATGCCGGTGTCGGGATTTAGCCAGTATCAGGAGCCTGGAGCCCGGTTTCCGGAACATCCACCGCGCTACGCTCCTCTAAGCCGTTCCACTGGTTACTTCATCCGTGGTGACCATCCGTAGTTCGATCTAAACGCAGCCGGTCGGTTTGGGCAACCCGGCCATTTTGCATGCGCCCTTGCCCGGTCCCGATGGAAACAGCTCATAGATGTACTTGAGCTTGTAGCCGGTGACCTTGGTAAGGATCCGGACCATCGGAGCGATCCCGTGCTTCCTGTAGTAATCCTGGAGCACGTGAATCACCTGCCAGTGCTCATTGGTAAGCTCGGTGATACCCTCGGAAGACTTCACGTAATCAACCCACTCGGGGCACCATGTGTCGAAGCTGGCAATGAAGCCGTCCTCGTCCACCTCAAAATTCTTGCCTTTAAATTCAATCTGGCCCATTAAGTTCCTCCTTCAATAGACCGTGGGGATGCTCTGAGATTCCGGCCGGACCCGGTCCAATCCGGCATCAGCAGAAATTGATGTTTTAAGCCTCTTATATGATCCCGCTATGGCTATCATTGCATCTGCCCATAGCTCGTTTCCGGCTGCGTGCAGGTGCGAGTAGCCCGCAAGGACGTTCTTATAACAAATGCCGTCCCAGCCTGCCACGATTCCGTGCCCCTTCTTCAACCTGAAGACGAAGCGGCAGGAACCGGGGTCGAGCCGGCCGGCAATTCCCGAATAATGAAATTCATGTCCCCGAAGAGTCGTTCCTTCCGGGAAAAAAGGATTGGGGCTGACGCACTCCATAACCGTATAGCCATGCCCTTGCGGTTTCGTCCCCAGACTTATCTCGAAAGGAAACACACCCACCATCGGATGGAGTTTTTCCCTGTGACGAATTCCACGACACAAAAACATGAGTCCGCCGCATTCAGCATAGACCGGCAAGCCGGCATCCACGGCGGATTTGACTGAATCGCGAAAGACCTCATTGGCGGCAAGCCTGTCCAGATGAGTTTCCGGAAATCCGCCGCCAATGTACAGCGCATCGACTTCAGGTAAAGGCGCATTCTCCAGGCTGGAAATCCATACAAGAGACGCGCCTCTTTCTTCGAGCGCTTCGAAATTCTCCGGGTAGTAAAACTGGAACGCGGAATCCCGGATTATACCAATTTTAACCGAACAACGGCTAATCTCAGGAGCCGCAGTCGGCATGGGGCAACCCAGGGCAGGGGCCGCAGCCGCCAGTTTCCAGAGCGCCTCGAGATCGAGGTATTCGCTCATTTTGGCCGCAGCAACCGAGAGGGATTCCGGGCTGTCTTGGGCTTCGTCGAGCGGAACCAGTCCGAGGTGGCGCTCGGGGAAAAAGTTGCGGGTCTGCCTTGGGACCACACCCAGGACCGGAATCCCGCACCACTGCTCGATTGATTCCCTTAGCACCCTCTCATGCCTCTTTCCGGCTACCTGGTTCAAGATTACACCTGCGATGTTCACGCCGGTATCGAGCCTTTGGCATCCCAGCACCATCGCGGCGGCCGTGCGCGTCACCTTTGTTGCGTCCAAAATCAGAACAACCGGGCACCTTAGAAGTTTGGCAAGCTCGGCGGTCGAATAGCTGCCGTTTGCGTCAACTCCGTCGTAAAGGCCCCGATTTCCTTCGATCAGGCTCACGTCCGCTCTTGCAGAGCGCATGACAAATGAGCGCAAGATCTGCTCCGGGCTCATGAGAAACGGGTCAAGGTTGTAGCAGGAACCGCCCGAAGCAGCGCTCAACCAACCCGCGTCAATATAATCGGGCCCTTTTTTGAAAGCAACGACATGCAGCCCAAGATTGCGCTTCCATGCGGCGCAAAGTCCTACGGAGATAAGCGTTTTCCCGCCGCCGCCGCGCATAGCCGCTACTATCAGGCGCGATCTGTTAACTTCCATATTTCATCCAACAAGAATAGGCCATATGGTTCCAATCGGACCTATATGACCTAAATTTTTCTAGAACTTGAACTGGGTCGTCGTTCTCCAGGTCGTCATGGCAAGACGGTAGTCGTCAATATGCTCATGGCCGAACTCCAGGCCTGTTTTCTCGAAGAAACGCTCCCAGCCGATCCTGTTTATCCACTCGCCGATTCGCTCGTAGCGGCGGGCACTGGCCGCGTAAGCCTCGACGATGTTCTTGATCGTCTTGACCGTGGTGGGCCACCTGGGCGGTTCGTTGGGAATAAAGGGAACAGCCAGCTTCGAGAACATCGGGGTCGATTTCACGTTGGAAACCTTGCCGCCCACCCAAATGGCGATTCCGTCACCTTCTCCGTCCGCCAGGGGTAGGGCCGGGCACATGGTGTAGCAGTTTCCGCAAAACATGCACCGGTCGTGGTTGGTTTAGATGCTCTTACTCTCGCCGACCTTTTTGGGCTTGATTGCGGCCGTCGGGCATGCAGCGATTACCAGTGGAATTTCACACACGTTCTGGACGCGTTCATCCTCGATAAATGGCGGTTTTCTGTGAACGCCCAGAATTGCGATATCGGAGCAGTGAACTGCCCCGCACATGTTAAGGCAGCACGCCAGGGCTATTCGGACCTGCGAGGGCAGTTTGTGGCTTCCGAAATAATCGAAAAGCTCGTCCATCACGGCTTTGACGACGCCGGAGGAGTCAATCGCCGGGGTATGGCAGTGCGCCCAACCCTGGGTATGGACGATATTGGTGATGCAGTTTCCGGTCCCGCCGATGGGGAACCAGTTGCCACGGCTGCGCAGGTCGGCCAGCAGGGGCTGAAGTTTGCTCTTGTCGCTTACCAGGAACTCGATGTTGTTTCTGGTTGTCCAGCGCAGGTGTCCACCGCAGTACTTATCGGCAATACTGCATACTTCGCGGATGTAGTCGACGCTGATCAGACGGGCCGAACCAACGCGGACCGAATAGATTTCCGCCCCGGATTCAGAAACGTGCATTAAAACGCCCGGCTCCAGGATTTCGTGGTATTTCCACTTGCCGAAATTCTCTTTGATAACGGGCGGGAAGTACTTGTCATATTTCGGGGGACCAATATCGGTAATACGGTCTTTCATGAGATTATTTGGATCAAAAGCCATCTTTTAGACCTCCTAAGCTTGATGCCGTTGACGGTAAGCAGCGCCATCATGCTCCCAGCCACCGGGAACTGCCGCCGGATCGTAGAAAATGTAGGGGTTGAAGCGCGGAGTATTTACCATGCGTGGATCGGGTTCGAGCTCGACCGCCTTGAGGAACTCGCGCAGACTGAGGCGCTGAATGGTCTCGCCAATGCGTTCACGGTTCTTGCCTTCTTCCATCCACCAATCCCACATTTTTTCGACGAATTCCTTGAACTCGGTGTAGGGTGACTCCATCTTGATAAACGGAATAACAACGCTCGAAAGCTGCGCGCCGTCGAGAATGGGTGCTTTTGCGCCCACGAGAATCGTTGCGCCCCGATCAAGGCCCGGCCGAAGAGCCCTCGGCATAACACGAATACAATGCATGCAGCGAACGCAGTCCTCGTCATAGATCTTTAGCGATTTGCCGTCATATTCCATGCACCCGGTGGGGCAATGGTCGATTACTTCAGCCTTGATGTCGAAATCGGTGCGCTTGCCACCGGCTCCGGCATGGGGGACAAGCTCGCCGCCTACATAGGCTTTGACCGCTGCCTGGTCGATGCGGATATCGTCGCGCCAGGTACCGATAATCGAGCAGTCGGAACGCGCGATAGCCGCAACGCAGTCCATCGGGCATCCGGATGACTTGAACTTGAACTTATAGGGGAACATCGGCCGATGCAAAGCGTCCTGGAATTCCTGCGTAAGGTCGTAAATGATGTCCTGGGTGTTGATGCAGGACCATTCGCAGCGTGACATTCCAAGACAGCCCTCGGGGGTCCTCAAGTTGGAACCCGAGCCGCCGAGGTCCATTCCGAGTTCATGGGTCAGTTCATAGAAAAGGGGCTCAAGGTGGTCGGTTGTCGTCCCGAGCAAAACGATGTCTCCCGTTGAGCCGTGCATATTGGTCAGCCCGCTGCCGCGCGCTTCCCACAGATCGCAGAGTTTGCGCAAAACTTCCGTGTTGTAGTACTTGCTCGAAGGCTGGTTGACGCGCATGGTATGGAAATGTGCTACATTGGGGAAAAGGTCGGGCCGGTCGCAGTAGCGGCCGATAACCCCACCGCCGTATCCGAAGACCCCGACGATACCGCCGTGTTTCCAATGGCCTTCTTTCTCCTTGTAGGACAGCTCCATCAGGCCCAGCCAATCCTCGCACATGCGGTTGCCTTTGGCCGCCATTCTCTTCACATCACTTACGAAGCTCGGCCATGGGCCTTTATCGAGTTCGTCAAGCATAGGGGTTTCATGTTTCAGTGCCATTCGTTTACCTCCGTTAGTGTTCCTCTTTAACTTTCACTCTTACAAGATTTGCCACAGAATCCGTGCTCTACTTCTTTTCACCTCCCTTTCACAGTGCGTATTTGTGGTTCTCTGGAATATCTCAAATTCCGATCTTCGTGCAAATACCCAATGGGAATAACTCATCGGCAGGTTAGGGGAAGGCAGGGTTAATTCATTCCCTTTTCTTCTTTTGCCACATCGCCTTCACTGGGAAGCATGTACATGGTCGTGCTCCCGCTCGACCAATACTTGAGTTTCCCTTCGCTGACCAGTTCGTTGACGACCTTCTTCGCCTGCATCATCTTCATTTCGGGAACGGCCTTGCAAAGGTCGTTGAAATAATGTTTGGTCTTTTTCTGCTGTTTTACCCAGTCCAGAATCCTCTGTTTCTCATCTTCGCTCATTCGTTTTTCTCCTGTGGCGTTAGCTTTGAATATAAAGGGAGGGGTAACATTTTCAACCCCCGTTTGAAGTCCAAACTTGCTCGAACCTCCAGGCTCGCGAGAATTAATATAACCGGCCAGTAACTCCATCGTAATTCTTTGTCAATAAAAAAATTCCGATATTTCAACACTATCAAAGCATTGAGCGAAAAGGCGCCGGCGCGGTCACAGGTATCTGAGCGGCTAAGAGCAGCTAAGAGCTTTCCAACGAGGAGCCTATGAGTTAAAATGCCTTGTTTTCCACCACTCACGAGGTAGGAAAAAGGCATCCGGACTGCACCCATCTGCGGAAACACCCTCGAGTTTAAAGGTTTTCCGCCTCTTTTTACTCGAACCTTGCTTATATACTCCATAGAAAGAGAAAACACAATGGCAAATAGCCGAAATGACACAGACGCCAAACTTAATCTCTATATCAAATTTTTGAAGGAACGACTTGCCTTCGAACCCCACTCTGCAACCATGCACTACAATCTGGGACTGGCCTACACACACAAGGGGCTCATCGCTGAAGCCATTTCCGAATTCAAGCAGGCCCTCGAGTGCGACCCGAATCTGGCCCAGGCTTACGTGAACCTGGGCGGCCTGTACGAGGAGGTCGAGCCGGTAAAAAGTATCGAGGCCAACATGAAGGCCCTTGAAATAGATCCGAACCTCGGCCCAGCGCACAGCAATCTCGCCTTTGGCTACCTTCGAGGCGGCGAGCCCGACAAAGCCATTGCTCACGGAAAAAGAGCACTCGAACTCATGCCCGGCTCCCCGAAGGCCTACCAATTGCTTGCCGCAGCATATCTTGAGGCAGGGCAGGCGGAAGCCTCTGCCGAACTCTCTATGAAAATGATCGAAGCCGACAGCTCGTTTGCTTCGGCCCACTTCAACCTGGCGATCGCCCTTCGCGCGTTGGGCAAAGAACAGGAGGCCGATGAACACGTTCGAAAAGCCCAGCAACTTGGTTATGAAACCAAATAAGCCGCATAGAACCTCTAAGGCCTATACGGCTCCAATTTCCCTGTCCAATTTTTGAGGTAACGATGCAAATAGCCAAAGACAGATTTGTTGTATTGGAATACAGTCTGGGCCTGGATGACGGTTCGTTGGTAAAAGGCGAAAATGCGCCTGCGTCGATGAATTTCATCGTCGGTTACGGCCAGATTCTCGAGGCCCTGGAAGAGGGACTCATCGGCCTTGAGCAGGGGGCGCAAAAAGAACTCATGATCGCTGCCCGTGACGGCTTTGGCGAGCATGACGAAAGCCTGGTCCGGACGATGGCCCTTTCCGAATTTCCGCCGGGCCGCGATCTGGAGCCCGGCAGGTGGGCGGTAGCCAAAAACAAAGCGACCGGGGCACAGTACAGCTATTTTATCAAGGAAAAAACCGATTCGACCATTACTCTCGACTACAATCATCCCCTGGCTGGAAAAGACCTCTATTACCGCGTAAATGTGGTGCTGGTGAGACCTGCGCTTGCCGAAGAGCTGGAATTTTTGCGCCCGTGCGAGCACGGCCAGGCGGCCTCTCAGTAAATTACACACAAGGTGTAACTTCGATACTACTTTGCAGCATCCTCAGCATTCGCAGTCGCGGAAGTCAGTGACTGCTCACAGGCAGGATTGGTTTCCCAGCCGCCTCCCAAAGCTTTGTATAGGGCGATTAGATCCGAGGTGATGTTGCAGTTGCTCTGCACCAGAGCGTTTTCGGCGGTGAAGAGCGAGCGCTGGGCGACCAGTACGTTAAGGAATTCGAGCAACCCCTCCTTGTAGAGTTTCAACGACAGGTCAACGGCGATAGTGTTAGCGGCAACGGAGTCTTTGAGAGACTTGTAGTGCTCCTGTTCCTTGGTAAATGCAATCAGCGCATTTTCCACATCCTGGAATGCGCCTAACACGGTTTTGCGATAGGTGATGAAGGCTTGGTCGGTCAATGCTTCCTGCACTCGGATGTTGGATATGATCGCGCCGCCCTGGAAAATAGCCCAGGTCACTGACGGGCCGGCGGAATACGCTCTATTCGCGTTAGCCCAACAGTTATTCAACAGGTTGGTCTGCCAGCTCACCGTGCCGGTCAGCGAAAACTTGGGGAACAGATCGGCGGTGGCGACCCCGATCTGCGCTGTGGCGGAGTGCAGTTGCGCCTCGGCCTGGCAAATGTCGGGACGGCGGCGTAACAGGTCGGAGGGCAGACCGGCGGGAATCTGAGGCGGCACTCCGGGGATGCTGTCGGTCGGCGTCAACCGCTCGAGCAGGTCGGCCGGAGGCTTGGCCAGCAGCACGCTCAACGAGTAGATGGACTGCTTCGCCGAGGTCTCCAACGGGGGAATCGTCGCTTCTGTCGTTGTTACGTTTATATCGGCGTTGGCGATGTCCAGGTCGCAGTCAAACCCTGCTTTCGCTTTCTGGCGTGTGATCAGCGCCGTATCTTGCATAGATTTCAGATTTTTCTGCGCAACTGCTATTTGCTGTTGATAGCCGCGGAGTTGAACATAGTTGAGTGCAACTTCGGCGGCAAGGGTGACCTGTGCGAGGCTGACGCCTTCGGTCGAAGCCTGTATATTGGCGTCGGCCGATTCAACATTGCGCCGCTGCCCGCCGAACACGTCGAGTTCCCATGCTGCATCGAAGCCCGCCTGGTAGAGATTTTGGGCCTGACCCGGATTAGCCTTTGAGAGTACGATGGTGTTTTCCCGCTGATATTCGGCGGAGGCGCTGAGCGTGGGCCACAAAGCTGCAACGGCGATGCCGCGTGCGGCGCGAGCCTGTCGCAGAGCAGCCACGGCAAGCTGCAGGTCGAGGTTGGTTTTCAGGGCATCTTCGACCAACTGAGTCAGCACAGGATCATCGAACTGTTTCCACCATTGTGTCAGTTCGGCCGGCTGGGCCGTCGGCACTGAGGGGTGCTTCGCCGCCGCTTGCGTCACGCCCTCCCAACCGGAAGGCGCGTCAGGACGAGGCGAATGAAAATCGGGCCCGACCATGCAGCCGCTTGTCGGCAACAGGATGGAAACACATAAAACAAACAGGATCAGCACGAAAAGTTGCCGTTTCGTTTCCATGAGTACAACCCTATTCATATCGAAGCGCCTCGATCGGATCGAGTTTCGAGGCCTTATAAGCCGGGTAAAAGCCAAAGGCGATGCCGACAGTGGCCGAAACCGCTACGGCGGCTATTATCGCTTCAATGGAAATCGCCGTCGGCCAGTGCAACACCAAAGATATAACGTATGAACTACTACGCCCCAAAAGGATGCCTATCGTCCCGCCAAGCAGGCACAGAACCACTGCCTCAGCCAGAAATTGCCGCAGAATGTCGTTAGGCTGCGCGCCGACCGCCATCCTAAGCCCGATCTCGCGCGTTCGCTCGGTGACCGAGACAAGCATGATGTTCATGATGCCGATGCCGCCTACCACCAGGGAGATCAAAGCCACGGACAGGAGCAATTTGGTCATCAGTTCCGACGTCGAGGCCATCGTCTTGGTAAGCTCGGTCATGTCCCGAACGTAGAAATCATCCGGGTCGGAATCGCGGAGCCGATGCCGCTGCCTGAGCAAGGCGCCGACATCCTGGATTGTTGAAGAGACCACGTCGCCGGAATGCGCTGCGGTCAGGATCTGGTCGACATTCGGGAATCGAATAGGTGGCGATGCGTCTAACTGTTCCGTAGCTGTCTGCGTATAATAAAGGTTTTGCTGGAGGTACGGATAGATCATGTTGAGCTCATTGGTTTCCGCTGTGCTGGCGGCGCTCGCGCTGCTCTGGTTGCCGCCGGAAAGGGTGGAAGCGACCACGCGGTATTTGAGCGTAGTCCAAGGCGCAAGAAGAATATCGTCTTGGTCCAGCCCCATCAGGTTCGCGCCTTTTCTCTTCAACACGCCGATGACCTTGAAATCGACATTTTTGATGCGCACGTGCTTGCCGACAGGCAACTCGCCACCAAACAGCTCTTTTACAACTGTCTGGCCGATAATGCACACTTTGCTGGAGTTAAGAACGTCATGCTCGGTGAAAGCTTCCCCTTCATCCATCTCGGTCCAGTCACGTATGTCGAGAAACCGGGGGGTAGTTCCGTAGACGTAGGTCGGCACCCAGTTTTGATTGTTGTACACTACCTGGACGCGGGCGCGAACAACAGGCGCCACCCAATCGACGGAGGGACATTCTTTCAGGATCGCGTCCGCATCCTGCGGAGTCAATGTTATCTTTGATCCTCCACCGGTGGTCACGCCCGCAACGTTGATGGACCCCGGCAGGACTACGACCGTGTTGGCGCCTATGCTTGCCATTGCGCGCTGTATGGCTAAAGAGGCGCCTTTGCCGATCTCCATCATCGTAATCACTGCCGCGACGCCGATAATTATGCCCAATGTAGTCAGTGCAGCACGCAAGACATTGTGGCGCAACGCGTTAAGGGCCATTTTCAACGTGAAGTAAAGTCTCATCGCGCGCCTCCGGCCCTCAACGAGGGAGCATCGCTCTCGATCAGGCCGTCCTTGATCCGAATGGTGCGCTGAGCGTGTTCAGCGACGCCGGGATCATGGGTCACCATGATGAGGGTAATGCCGTCCGTTTGGTTGAGGTGCTGAAACAATGCGAGAATCTCCTCACTGGTGCGCGAATCGAGATTGCCGGTCGGCTCATCGGCGAATAGCACCTGCGGATTGTTGACAAGCGAGCGGGCAATCGCAACACGCTGCTGTTCACCTCCCGAGAGTTGGGGGGGCCTGTGATGGTGGCGGTCTGCCAGGCCCACTTTCTCGAGCAATTCGGCGGTGCGCCGTTCCATCTCGCGTTCGGTGATGTTATCCCTGCAGTACATGAGCGGCATGAGAACGTTTTCAAAAGCGGTCATTCGCGCCAGCAGGTTGAAGCTCTGGAACACAAACCCGATCATGTGGTTGCGCAACCGGGCGCGTTCTTTTGCCGTGTATCCTGCGACTGCCCGGCCATCAAACAGGTATTCACCCGAGGTCGGGCGATCGAGACATCCGAGAATGTTCATCAGGGTGCTCTTGCCTGAACCGCTGGCCCCCATCAGAGCCAGGAGTTCGCCGCGGGCAACCCGCAGGGAAATCCCCTTCAGGACCGGCAGATCGACCTCGCCGAGATGGTATATTTTGTTGATGTCGTGAAGTTCGATGAAATCCATATCAGGTGCACTCCCCTGCTTATCTCAGTGCGGGCGGTGGAACATATTCCCTTGCGGCATAAAAGGATTCTTGTCTTCTCCCTGGGGTTCACTGCCCGCGGGTTGCCGTTTGGTTTCGCCGGTGACTACTTGCATGCCCTCGGTAATTGCGTTGCCGCTTACTTCTGTAAGCATGCCGTCGTTCAATCCGACGTTCACATGGATAGGCCTGACGAAAGCACCTTCATGCACCCATACCGTCCCGTGCGACTGAGGCGACTCGCTTTCCGCAACAACTTCATGTTTGCTTGCGGGCCGTTCGGCTGCAGTATGGGAATCAGGGCCGGATTCGTGAGCTATCTGGGCGGGCCGGGGAGACCAGCGCAAGGCGGCGTTTGGCACGAGCAGGACATTCTGACGGTGGCCGGTTTCGAATTGCAGATTCGTCGTCAAATAGGGCAAAAGTTTGCCATCCGAGTTGTCATGGTTTACCTCGACCGTGTAGGTGACGACGTTCTGGGACATGGTAGCGTTGAGCCTGATCTTGTTGACAACGCCCTCAAAGACCTGGTCGCCAAAGGCATCGACCGTGAAATTTACAGGCTGGCCCTCATGGATCTTGCCTATATCAGCCTCGTTCACCGAGGCCCAGACCTGGATGCGCTTGAGGTCCTTGGCGATTAAAAAGAGGCTTGAAGCGGCCGTGCTGGAAACTATAGTCTGGCCGATGTTGACACGCCGGTCAACGACGACACCGTCGACCGGCGACTTGACGGTGCAGTATGCGAGGTTTTCTTCGTCTTTTTTCAGTGTGGCCTTGGACTGCTCCACGCCAGCTACCGCCATGTCCACTGCGGCTACGGCAATGGCCAGATTGGACTTTGCAGTCTCGTAAGTGGCCTTGTATTGATCGTAGGTGGTGGCCGCCAAGGCCTGGGAGGGTCCAACTGTCTGTGCCCGGCGCCAGTCGGCCTCAGCATCCACCAGCTTGGCTTTCATCTGGGGCACATTGGCTTTGGCATTGACCAAGGTGGCGATGGCCTGTTGCAACTGCGCTTTGTCGATTTCAACGGCCGCCACATAGAGAGTGTCATCTATCAGCGCCACCACGCCGCCCGCCTTCACGACCGACCCGTAGTCGACGGATTTACCATTTACGTCCCGGCCGAAGGTGGTAATTATCCCGGTAACCTGCGCCCCCACGTCGACCACCTGCTCAGGCTCGACGGTCCCAGTGCCGCTGATCGCAGCCGAAAGATCGCCCCGCTTCACCGCTACAGTATGGAACATCAGCCCCTTATCATGCCTGAACCACAAGCACCAGGCGCCGGCGGCGCCTATCAGGATCACACAGGCAACCACCAGGGCCGCTATACCAAAAACCCGTGGCATAATTCTCCCCACACTTCCAATTTGTGCTTAAGTGAACATTATTGTGTTTAGACCGAGACAATTCCGGCCTCAGTGACCGATTTTAGCAACAATTAACCTGAAGAGGCGAGTATTTAGTAGTTAAGAATTGTTAAATTCGCGGGTTACTTTTGTCTCTGATCACCGTATGAGTAAACCGGTAAGCAAAATAGGCAGGCGGTAATGATTGAACGCCTCTACAATGTTTTTCTCAACCGATCGTGATTTGCTTTTTCGCGTCCCTTAAAGCTCACCCACCCCGGTTCTTTTCTTCAACCAGGCGCAAAAATCCACTATGGTTTTTGCCCGGCCCTCACCCTGGAGCAGGCCGCGGCACAGCTCGAAAAGCTCTCTGTGGACCGCAACCGATTCCTCCTTGCCTCCGGCCGACTCGTAGTATTCCCGGACAAGGGCCCCTGCCTTGACGCTGGCTGACCCGAAGATCCTCTCCCTGGGGTCTTTGGGCTCCTCGAACGGTTCCCAGTTTTCGTATCCGATCTTGAGGACCCGCTCCTTACCACGCTTGGCCATCCCATCGAAAATGGCTTTCTTTTTGAATTCGTACTCTTCCCTGTCATTCATTTCACACCCCGAGTGAGGTATGCCGGGTGTGGAGGTCTTTGCGATTCACGCATTGGTCCACTCACCGATTCACCTACCAGAAGAGTTTAAGCCTTTTTTTCTTGAATTCCTTCGTGCTGAAAAGAATCCGGTGGTTGTCGAGCCCGGTCGCAGCCGCGAGCCTGCCCGCAATGGACTCGCATTCCTGCCGACTGCGTCCATGGATCATAGCATACAGATTATAGGGCCACTCAGGGAAGGCGGGCCTGCTGTAGCAATGGCTGACCTCCGGGTATGAGGCCAGGATGGCGCCGGTCCGGTCGATCCGGTCCAGGGGACATTGCCAGACGACCATGCCGTTTGCGCGAAATCCCACCTGACGATGATTGAGTACGGCGGCGAATCGGCGAATCGTACCCTGGCGCATCCAGTCGGAAACCGTTGCGAGAAGTTCGGGCTCCTCTATTCCGAGAGAATCGGCCCATAGGGTGAAAGGCCTGGGGACAAGGGGCAAGTCCTCCTGGATGCACTTGACGATTCGTACATTTGCGGGGGTGGGGCTGAATTTCGCATTCGATTCGGTGGGCGGCAGTTCCATTTTTTCTTCCGCGTGCTCCCAGTCCCCTTCTTCTAAAACGTCAAGCACGACGGCCAGCTTATATTTCTTGACGGCAGGCAAAACCAGTGCGGGCAAGGCGGCGGAGCCGCCCCCGGTGTATGCGGCTTTGGCGGAAAGTTCAGAAACTACCGCCTCGAGACTCTGTCCGGGAGGCACTGCAATCGTAAACCACATATTGAAGGCGCCCGGGCGCAGGTAGTTGTGACTTACTCCCGGATAGGCGTTAACCGTGCGGACAGCGCAATCCAGCGCTTTTTGCGGCACGGCCATAGCCACAAGGCTGCTCCGGTATCCGAGCGTCCCAGTGTTGAAGATAGCGCTGATCTGCCGTATGGCCCCCTTCTGTTTCAAAGCCCCGATTCGTTCCCGCACGTCCTGCTCGGAGATTTCCAAACCCTCGGACAGGACTCGATACGGGTCGGAAACTATTGGAAATGAACGCTGGACGCGGTCCAGAAGGACCCGGCTCGTGGAATCCAAGACGATACCTCGCGAAGCGTCGAAATCACTCGACTGGTTTTGCGCGCTTACCGATTCGCCTGTTCACCCATTGGCGATACAAGATCGGGGCCGACAATCGTCAAAATATATACCGGTCGATCTTCCAAGACAAGCAAAGCTTTGCTGTTGCTTGCGCTCTTACGACTTGGCGAAGATTCCCCCGATGCACAGCTGAGATTGTATTTCTGGAATTGAACAATTTGTTGTACTGTCGAGTTATGAGAAGTAGGTTCCATCATCGTGGAAGTGTCCAGAAACTCCACAATGCCTTGTCAGGCGCCAACAAATGCAGAAGGATGCGACAATGTCAACTAATATCAGAATCATCCATGCGCACGACTTCATCAAAGCGACCCCGGAAGGACCACTCGATCTCGAAAAGGCTAAGAACCTGCTTTTGGAAATCACTTGCGCGGCGGCCCCTTTGGCCGACTACGAAATAATCCTTGACCTTCGAAAGACGCAGGCAGCAATGTCTACAACCGACCTCTGGTATCTGGCGACTGCACTCAGCGACCTTCGCAAGGCCTTTTCCCGACAAAAGACAGCCGTTCTTTGTCCACTTGGACAATTTGACCAGGCAGGGTTCTTCGCACTCTGCGCCCAAAACAGAGGCTTCCCGGTCAAGGCATTCAATTCTTACGAAGATGCAATCGAATGGCTGAGTGCAACGGGACCTGACGTCTGACATTCATAAGGCCTCCCCTTGTCATGGCAAATATCCAAGGCGTGGACAGAAGAAAACCCGGTCACAGAGTTCCATCAATAGAATGTTTTATAAGATCAGGCTCGAAACTGGTCCCCCTTGACGCCGCATCCGAACGGCTTGCTTTACCCGGTAACCCGCCGCCTATCACTGCGCCCGCAACATACGGCCAATACATGAGCTCCGTTGCGCGCCTGCTTTCCGAAAACTCTTTCATGGCGTTGAGAAAACTTCTCAAAAAACAACTCAAACCCACCCCGAAACTTGAAGCGGCGTCGAACATCGAACTCATCGCCGAAAAACACGGAGCGCTCTATAGCGTTTCGCGCCTCCGGATACGTTTTGCCGATGATGAACGCTCATTTGCCGTAAATTGCGCCTTCTCGCCCGATCAGCAGGCTTTTCTCGAGGTCGAAGTAAGGCACCTTGCGAACCTTCACGCCAGATTCGGCCTCCCATACCTCCCTCTGCTTTTTATTTCAGCAAAAGCCCCGGGACTCATGCTGTCCATCGCCGAGTGGTTCGAAAACCATGACGAGTTCCACCTTTCTGCGGACCCATCGGGAGCCCCTGCCATAACCGTATGGAGACAGAGCGAAGAACCGCGATTCCTCGACGCCGGGAAAACCCGGGAACTCTACGCACAGGCTTCTAAAATTCTTACATTATACCTCGATAGCCGGTCTTTTTCGCAGATCTACCCCTGGCACCATGCGGCAGGGGATTTTGTAGTGGACGAAAGCCGAATTCCCCTAGGCCTCCGGTTGATAACCATTCGAGGCTACCGGCCTTTGCTTGCGCGAAAATCTGATTGCAGAGACAAGATGTTGGGATCGCTGCATTTTTTTGTGAATATGGGCATAAGAATGAGGATCGACAGGCTGGACGGGACCGGTGAGTTGGCCTGGGCGGGAGCGCAGTGCCTGCCCGGGGTTATTCGAGGGTTTGTGGCGGCATGGGAAACCAGGGAGGAAGATACCCGTTTGCCGAAAGCCCGCGAGATTCTCTCCCTGTTTTTGGACCTCTCACCTCATGATAGGTTGGAGTTTGCCAAAATCGCAGCCGCAGACGGACGGGTTGAAGCCGATGAGGGCAGTTTTTTGCTTGCGCGCCTGCCCGGGCACGTAATCGAGCTTTCGGACGCCCTGGCAGATTTTACTTTTAGCTCTGAGTAGAACACAGACTTTTGATCTATGTCACCGACCATAGCCGCTTTTGGCCTTTTATCTAATCAAGAGCACTGGAAAATCTAAAATTTCAACTTAAATTTGAATCACCGATACGCAGGGGCTGCTTTGCATTTTCATACACCTTAAAACTTTCTCAGGCCGATAACAAAATGGGCGATTTGCCGCCTATCGATTACTCTGTGCTTGACAGGCCGGAAATTTCATTTCGAATTTTCCATCCAAGACCTGAAATGCGTTCGTTTGCAAATACCAGCGCAAGTGACATCTCCATTCCGGTGGGAGACCAAATCTCTATAGGCGCCCGTTTCCACGTTACGAACAAAGAGGCGTCCAATATCCTTTTTTTCCACGGAAACGGCGAAATCACAGCCGATTATGACGACATTGGACCTATCTTCAACCGGATGGGTATAAATTTTCTGCCCGTCGACTACCGCGGATATGGCCGTTCGGGGGGAGAGCCGACGGTGAGTTCGATGATGCACGACTGCCACACGATCTACGATTTCACCAAAAAATGGCTGAGCGATAACGGCTACACCGGACCGTTCATAGTAATGGGCAGGTCTCTTGGCAGCGCTTCGGCGCTGGAGCTGGCCTCGGCGCATGCGGACAAAATTGACGGGCTTATAATCGAGAGCGGTTTCGCTTTGGCCGAACCTCTGCTGAAGCTCCTCGGGGTCGATCCGCGCAGTTTGAATTTCACTGAAAGCAATGGTTTTAGAAACATCGACAAGATAAAACAATTCTGCAAGCCTGTATTGATCATTCACGCCGAGTTTGACCACATAATTCCTTATTCCGACGCTTTGCAATTTTTCAGGGCGTCTCCGTCGTCGGACAAAACGCTTTTAAAGATCCCCGGCGCAAATCACAACGACATTTTTTCCAGGGGCCTGAGAGAATACATGTCGGCTATCCAATTGTTTCTTGGACGTCTAAGGTTTTAATTTTAGGTTTAAAACTTAAAATTCGAGACTTTTATGAATTCGACGAAGACAACATTTGGGGCCATGCTTCTTGCTTGCGCGTTGCTATCGGGTTCCTGCCGCCCGGACGGGGTTGCTCGAGCCTCTCTCACCGACGAAATACAGGTCTACGATGCCGAGATCAACGAAGTGGGGCAATTCAGCGTAGAACTGCACAATAATTTCACTGCTATCGGTCACCACGTGCCCGACTTCCCCGGAGGCATCGTCCCCAATCACACCCTGATGGGAGTCCCCGAATGGGCCTACGGCGTAACCGACTGGTTTGAGGCCGGGCTTTATCTGCCGGTTTATTCGCTGACCGGAGAGGGACATCTTCTCTTTGACAGCACCAAACTCCGGGCGCTTTTCGTGACGCCTCACGCAGCCGAAAGAAGTTTTTTTTACGGCATTAATTTCGAACTCAGCTACAACATGTGCCAATGGGATCCATCCCACTGGGCGGGAGAGATCCGCCCGATCATCGGTGGCCGCATCGGACCCGTAGACATTATAGTCAATCCGATTTTCGATACCGAGTTTCGTAGTGGAATCAAATCGCTTGACTTCGTACCCTGCGAACGCGTTGCCTACAACTTCTCGAAGACTTGGGCGATGGCGCTCGAACATTACGAGGACTACGGCCGCCTCTATGCATGGGCGCCGCTCGACCAGCAGGATCAGACGCTTTTTGCAGTGGGCGATTACAAGGGAGAGCCTAACAGTGTCGAGTTTGGAGTAGGCCATAGCTTTACCGGCGGCGGCGAGTGCCTGGTATTTAAGCTCATGGTGACGCACAATTTCTAGTGTGCTGACGGCATTTCTCATAAACGGCGCCTGGGGCGTCGGCACCGGGTTGATACTCGGCGTCCTGTCAAGCCGGTTCAGCAGAGGGCGCGATATACCGGCTTGAACGATCCATAAAAAACATTTGTTTGCTTTTATGATTTCGATTTATTATTGCTGTATCATTTCGATAAGCTTTGGCCCGATATCGAGAGCCGGGAGGCCGGTCAATGCCTGTGGGCGCAAGATCAGTTCTCATAACAATGTTGCTAGCCATAACGGCAGTTTCCTGTGATTCTTTTCTCCATAAAAATCGCACGTATTATACGAATAGATATTCGTTTGGATGCTCCTCTGCTGCAGATCTGGAAGAGACTGTCAAGTTTCTGGATTCCGGTCAGGACGACCTTTTTTGGCTCAAATTCCAAAAAGGAGACAGCTCTGAATGCATAGAATTAAAACCTGGCTTTGAAGTCTGTATCCTTGAGATAGGAACCGGCGATAAAATCAGGATCGGAGCTTGCGGAGAAAAAGAGGGATTGTGGGCGCAGAGGACTTCGATCAGTAAGACCAGTGAGCAGGCATTGAGTATGCCCAATATGCTGCCTGCTCCCCCGCAAACGGGGACATCCGCTGAGGGCGGAGCCGAAAAGGAACGAGAGCGACTCATTCGCAAATCGCTTTCTGAAGGTAAGGTCAGCATCGGAATGTCGATGGATCAGGTCGAACAACTCTGGGGAAAACCCGAACTGGAACGTAAAGCTACCTTGATCTCTAATGGAGGGAGGAGCAGCGGGATTGAATGGTCTTACAGCGATGGAGCTTCGGTGATTTTCCTGAATGGTGAAGTTACTCGACTGAAGGGCACTGAGACTAGAAAAACAAGCAAATGACACAAGCATCGCTCCGCGAGGAGCAGAAAAAGCTTTTTTCTAACTAAGGACACTATCGAACTGGAAGGAGCATTTGAAGTCCCGCCTCTGGTGGGGTAAAGGGGATCCGGGAGCGGCGGATAATGCAAAAAAGGAACGTCTCTGATGGAACTGTGCCGGGTAAACAATTGGAGCAGCCGCGCGAAAATGACGAATCGGCCGGCGATGCCCGGCCGGGAGCCGGTCGAGGACCGCTCACCGGGATTTTCTACCACCCGAGTTTCAGCCGGAGGAGCTATCTAACTCAGGGATCCCGTCTTGAGGACTTCCCGCGAGCTTTGAATCACCTGCTCGAAGAGGAACGCTACATTCTATACCAGCCCGAGCCCATTTCGGAGCAGTCTATTCTGGCAGTTCATTCCCGGGAGCTTCTGGAGGGGGTCAAGCAGGACCCGCTCTGCTCGACGGCCTGGCACTCGGTTGGAGCGGTCGTCATGGCTGCAGAAATGATCGCGTCAGGGGAGATCAGAAACGCTTTTTCCTTTATCGGCGCCGGTGGACATCATTCGGGCAAAGACTTCTTCGGCGGGTATTGCTGCTTCAATGATGTTGCGATCGCCATCCGGGTGCTTCGAGTAGTCTACGGTATCAGCAGAATCGCCATTCTCGACACCGACGCCCACCACGGGGACGGCACTCGCTCTCTCGTAGGCGGCGATCCGGACGTTCTTCACGTTTGCGTCTGCTTTGATAACTACGAGTCCGAAGATGGTACAAACGTGGACATCGCTACGGCTGCTCGCCCCTGGGATAAGGACCCCGACGCCGGATACGCCGAAGCGGCGATAAGGGGTTTTGCCGAGCGCGCCGGCAGGTTTCGCCCGGAATTCATATTCTGGTACTTCGGATTTGACACCCACCAGGGCGACTACGCAGACTTGGGCCTCACCATGAACGCATACCTGCCCATTGCCCGCATGATGAAACAGCTTGCCGAAGAGATCTGCGGCGGACGTCTGGAAGTGGTGCTCGGCGGCGGTTCCCGAAGCGATATCGCTAGATCGGTCATCCCGCCCATTATCAGGGTCCTGGGCTCGGATTAATTTCCCCCTTTCCCGAATGGGGTACGGGGGATGAGGGGGACATACTCATCAAGAACTGCGGCCGGCCGAAGGGAAGAAGATTTCCGTGAAATAGGCCGGCTGTGAAACAGGTTGTCTTGACTATGGAAAATAGCCGCTTTATATTAAAACCAGGTGAAGCACATAGGGTGTTTTTCCTAATTCGGTGACCATTCTGAGGGGTTGGCAGATTTTCTGTCAACCCCTTTTCCGGTCCGTGATATCGCGCAATCCGATCAGCACCTTGTCCCCGGGGCAACCCCTGCACTCATTGTCAGTTGAGAATGTTTATGGTTGAGAAGACAAAAGAAACGCTCCAGGAGATTTTTATGGCCGGAATTCGGGCCGTTGACCCCGAAGAGGCCGTCAAACGCCACATTGAGCTGAGCGGGGACGAATTGAGGGTCGGCGGCAGTTCATACCAGCTTAAACGTTTCAAAAGAATATTCGTAACGGGGTGCGGAAAGGGAACTGCGCCTATGGCGAAGGCGCTGGAGCAGATACTGGGCGACCGTCTCACGGGGGGCTGGATTACCGTAAAATATGGTCACGGCCTGCCTTTGAAAAAAATCCTTGTGATGGAAGCCGGACACCCGGTCCCGGACCAAGCCGGATTGGAAGCTGCCCGGTATATCCTGGAGCGTCTGAAGGATTGCACGGAACATGACCTGGTTTTGTGCGCATTTTCGGGCGGAGGAAGCGCGCTTTTTCCAGCACCACGTCCTCCCCTTTTGCTCAAGGAAAAGCAGGTGACCACTCGGCTTCTGCTGGAGTGCGGGGCCACCATATTCGAACTTAACTCGTTGCGCAAGCACATGTCCCTGTCCAAAGGAGGGCAACTGGCAAAGATTGTCTACCCCGCAACGGTTGTTTCGCTATTTCTCTCGGACGTTGTCGGGGACCCCCTGGACGTGATTGCCTCCGGCCCAACTGTTGCCGATCCTAGTACCTTCGCCGATTGCATTCGGATCGTCGAACGATACGGGCTTTCCGAAAAACTTCCGGCTTCGGTGTTTGAGTTGCTGCGGAACGGCGCAAACGGGCTGATCGAAGAGACCCCCAAGCCGGATGATGTCGTGTTCGAGAGGGTTCAGAACCTGGTTGTCGGAAGCAATCGCGCCGCTTTACTCGCTTCGGCGCAGAAGGCGTCCGAGCTTGGATTTGCGCCTCTGGTGCTCTCCTCTTTTGTCCAGGGCGAAGCCCGCGAGATCGCGCAGGCTTTTACGGCTATAGGAAAGGAAATCGTGTTCTCCGGGCATCCGATTACGGCGCCTGCTTGTGTTCTGGCCGGAGGGGAGACGACGGTCACGATCAGAGGCGAGGGTAAAGGCGGCCGGAACCAGGAATTTGCCCTGGCCGCCGCACTCAGCCTGGAGGGGTGGCCGAAGATTTCCGTGTTAAGCGCTGGCACCGATGGCTCAGACGGCCCAACAGAGGCCGCCGGTGCTTTTGCCGACTGCGATACCTGCCGCGACGGCGCAAACAAGGGTTTGAATCCTTTCGACCACCTTGCAAGAAATGATTCCTATGGTTTTTTCAAAGCGATAGGAGACCTTTTCATCACCGGCCCCACCCGCACCAATGTGATGGACGTAATCTGCATGATCGTAGAAACTTAACTCACAGCCCAAAATTCGAAACCAAAAAACGGAGGTTACGGTCATTGCCCGATATTCGCATCAATAACATCACGCTTTACTATGAGGCGACAGGCAAGGGGCATCCGCTCATTTTTCTGAACGGCCTCGGTATGAGCGTCCGGGATTGGGAAGGGCAGGTGGGTTATTTTTCGAAAAAAGACTACCGGGTCATAACATTTGATTACCGTGGACAAGGCGCTTCCGACAAACCTGCGGGGCCATACAGCATTTCGCTTTTTTGCGACGATACCGCTCGGTTGTTAAAGTCCATTAACGCCTGGCCCACCCACCTGGTCGGCCTTTCAATGGGCGGCATGATTGCTTTTCAGATGGCGGTCAGCCACCCGGAGTTCGTCAGGAGCATGGTCATTGTCAACAGCGGTCCGGACCTCACTCTGCTGACACGGGCGCAAAAACTCGAATTTCTCAAGCGCAGATTAATCGTCCGGATTCTAGGCATGCGCAAGATGGCTGAAATCCTGGCGGGTCGCCTCTTCCCCGAAAAGGGGCAGGAGGCCCTCCGCAGAGAAATGGCAAGGCGATGGGCCCAAAACGATAAAAACGCCTATAATAATTCGGTTCAGGCACTTAAAGACTGGAGCGTTTCGAAATATCTCGACGAGATCCGTTGCCCCACCCTGGTCATCTCTGCCGACCAGGATTACACTCCGCTGAGCTACAAACAAGCTTACGTCAGCAAGATGCCTGATGCCGAACTGGTGGCAATTTCCAATTCACGCCACGCCACCCCGCTGGATCAGCCGGAGATTTTCAACGAGATCGTGTCTGAGTTCCTGATGAAGCATTCCTGATTTTTGATGATTCTGTTATCATCGGTTGTCCGCCGATCAGAACTCAATTCCCTTCCCGGCCTTCATCCCGTGGTCTCGAAAGGGATGCTTTATTTCCTTCATCTCGGTCACCAGGTCTGCAATTGCAATGAGTCGGTCCGGGGCATTTCTCCCGGTAACTACTATGTGGGCGTCGGTCGTTCTGTTTTCAAGCGCCTCTATCACCACTTCCCCGGGCAGAAGTCCGTAGGACAGGACTACATTCAGCTCATCGAGAACGATCATATCGTAATAACCACGCTTCATTTCGGAGATGCTTTTCTCCCAGCCTGCTTCGGCCAGGCGGCGGTCCTCTTCGAGACTATCCTTTTTCCAGGTAAAGCCGCTTCCCAGGGGCTTGATTTCAACCTCTTCGATTTTCTCGAAGGACTGAAGCTCGCCGTAAGCCCACGCGCCCTTTATAAACTGCAGGATGAGCACTCTCATGCCATGTCCTGCCGCTCGCATAGCCATACCGAGGGCTGCTGTGGTCTTTCCTTTTCCGTGCCCCGTAAAGACGATTAAAAGGCCTTTTTCGGAATTCACTGTTTTCTCCGTGAGTGGTTCGAAAAGTTCATTTCGGACATGCTTCAGCGTCTCGACAGCATCAAAATCCCCCCTGCCTCCCTTTTGAAAAGGGGGGTTATTGCCGCTCCTTTTCATGGTTTCAGGGTGTCCCTTAGGGTATGAAACGCTGTGGCGGAATTTTATGTAACTCCTTCGGAGTAAAATCGGTTTGTGTGCATCCATACCCGGGGTGGGGTCCCGCGAGGCGCGAGACTGACCCCGGGCTATATCATTTAGCCCCTTCGGGGCAGGAAAATGGAAACTAAAGGTACATGTCTCCCGGATGAGCCCCCAAAAAAAAAGAGCGGGCCGCCGCCCGCTCTATCCATTTCAAAATTGCTTAACTCGGCAATCCTTACTTGTGCCTCACGAGTCCTTTGTCGAAGATGCGCTCTCTGTTTTGTTCTCAGTCTTCTCCGGCTTGCTCTCCGCCTGTTTGGCCGTGCTCTGGTTCTTGCCGGAATAGTCGGTTGTATACCAACCTGAACCCTTAAGGTGGAAAGTGCTCATGGAAATGAGCTTTCGGAGCCGACCCTCACAGCATGCGCATTTCACCAGTGGCGGATCGGAAAATCTTTGCATCGCTTCAGTCGTCTTCCCACATTTCAAGCATTCATACTCATAGATTGGCATATTTCCTTCTCCTCACACGCTTCATATTTCCAACCAGCTTACAGCTTAACCCTACACATTATAAAACTAATGAATTTCCTGTCAAGCTTTCATCACACGTTTCTACGGATAAACTTGATTCAGAGATCCGTTAACGACCTGCAGAATGGTATATTGCCGCTCCAGATCTCCCCTCGAATTCACGGTGTAACTCCCTGCGACCCCCTGGAAACCCCGCGATTGAAGCAGATTTTGGAATACAGAATTGCGGTCTGGTTTCCCTGGTGAAGCGTTCCTGGCCTGAAGCAGCATCATGAGCGCATCATAGGCCTGCGCTTCAAGATAAGAAGGCTGCGAGTTGTAGAGGGAGGAGAATTTTTCAGTGAATGTTTTTACCGCCGGATTCCGGCTTTCCGGGAAAAAGGAAGTGGCAAAAAGGGCCTGGTCAACATATACACCCCCCGCCTGCACCAGGGGCGCCTCGCTCCAGAGATTGGTCCCCAGCAGCGTGACTCCTACTACGTTATTATACGGAAGCTGCGGGGCTATCAGAGAAACCGTGCTCACCTGGTCCGGTATGAAGAGGGCCTCGAAGGGAGTCCCTTCGGTCACCGAGAGCGGAGCGTTTTTCTTGGCTATATTCATAAGTTTTTGGAGAGGCTCGGTGAAATCGGTGCTCTTTTCTTTGTAAGAGGCGCTGGCCATCATTTTTCCACCCTGGGCCTGCACCGTTTCAGCAAAGATTTTGGAGAGCCTTTGCCCATAGCGGTCATCAGGGAAAAGACACGCAAAGCGTTCGTACTTGAGCTTCTCGCGGCAGTAGCGGACAAGGGTCTTAACGAGGTCCCGGCTGTCGATGAATACGTGCAGTACGAAAGAGTTGTCCGTGGCATCGTCTTCTTTTTGGGTCAGGGAGAGTAAAGGGACCCCGTCCCGGTTTGCCAACGGGACCACCGTCTTGTTTGCCTGAGTGCCAAGCGGCCCCACTACTGCCAGAACTCCTTCCTTTCTGACCAGCTCTTTAAACGACTGGGCGGCTACGTCGGCCTCCGCACCAGCGTCCTTTATAACCAGGGTGACTTGCTGACCCGGATGGACCTGGTTCCAGTCGGAAACCGCCAAATTGATCCCACGGATCACCATGCCCCCGTATTTTGCGTTGGGCCCGTTGAGGGGGACCAGTACGCCGATCTTATCAGGATTGAGGGGTATGCCGGTCTCGACGACGGTAGAACCTCTGATGGCTGCCTGAATCTCCGGGGCAAGCGGATGGTCGGGATTTTGGGTAAGAATCGCTCTCAATTGCTCCAGGCTCGTTTCTCGCTGCCCCTTTTGAACTTGTATCTCAGCGTCTCGGAAATCCAGGAAAACCTTCATGAAATCAGAAGGATTCCTTTTATAGAGTCTTTTAACAAGCCCTCCATCCGCTCTGTCCAAGGTCTCTTTTGTCAGTGCGGTCAGGCTTTTTTTCTGTTCGGGAGTATTTGCGACCGAAAAGCCGGAGGAACTCCAGTCAAAAGCAGTCTCAATGTCGTTTTCCGAGCTGTAGATTCCAATCATCAGTTCGGCCAGGTCAAAGCGCACATCGGGCCGATTCGCAGCCAGTTCCCAAAGCGGGACCGCCTCCTTCATCACCTGTTTTTTCTTGCCCGCCTGCGCCAGGACCTTAAGTTGATTGAGTTTCGCAGAGGTAATCCCGTCCCAGGTGGGGTAAGCGTAAACGAGGTAATCAAAATACCGTGCGGCCATCTCGGGCTGGCCTTGTTCAAGGTAGATCTCACCGATTCTGTTGAGCGACTTCGCAGCAATGGCCGTACTTGGATACTTCTGGTTGATCCGTTCCCACATGCTGATTGCGTTGGGGACCTTCCCGGCGTGGTAGGCTTCCTCAGCCTGGCGATACAAGTCATTGGCTTCCCGCGGGTAGGTGGTGGAGAAACTGGGCGCCAGGTTGGGAGGCGGCTGTTCGCCTCCCCCCCCACAACCGGTGAGGAGCAGGAGAAAAATAAGGAAAAAAGCCAATGTGCCTTTGTTGTCCATTTTCATAAAAGCCTCACGAAAGATTCAGGAATTCAGGGTCCCCCCCGAGGCCAATGCTGTTTCCTCAATAAAAAATAAAGAGGGCACGGCTATTCGCGTGCCCTTTAATACAACGGAAAACTCTTCAAGAAAAGACTAAATGGGCAGTCTCGTCCCAATGCTCATTTCTTCACTTCCTCAAAGTCGGCGTCAACCACATCCTCATCCGGTTTTTTCTGCTGCTGAGATTCTCCGGTTGCGCCCTGTTGCGCCTGTGCTTCGGCCTGTTGACCGGCGGCCCGTTTGTAGGCCTCTTCGGCTACCTTATGCGAGAGTTGCATCAAGGCATCCAAATCTCGCTGAATCGCGTCTTTGTCATCGCCCTCCATGGTGCTTTTGAGCTTTGTGATTTGTGATTCGATGTCCGATTTTGTATTTTGATCGAGCTTGTCACCCATCTCGCGCATAGTTTTTTCAGTGCTGTAGATGAGAGTATCCGCATGGTTTCTCGCCTCTACGAGTTCGCGCTTCTTCTTGTCTTCCTCGGCATGCTGCTCGCCCTCACGCACCAGGTTCTTTATTTCCTGTTCGCTTAGCCCGCTGGAGGCCGTGATCTGGATCGACTGTTCCTTCTGGGTGGCCAGATCTTTTGCCGAAACGTGCACTATGCCGTTGGCGTCTATGTCGAAGGTGACCTCAATCTGCGGGATGCCTCTGGGCGCAGAGGGGATACCCACCAGCTCAAACCTGCCCAGGGTCTTGTTATCAGCGGCCATCTCACGCTCACCCTGAAGTACATGAATTGAGACCGCTGTCTGGTTATCGGTTGCGGTCGAGAAAATCTGGCTCTTGCGGGTCGGAATCGTAGTGTTTCGCTCAATGAGCTTCGTCATGACGCCCCCGAGCGTTTCGATGCCGAGCGACAGCGGGGTTACGTCGAGCAGCAGAATGTCTTTGACGTCGCCCCTTAGCACACCACCCTGAATTGCCGCCCCGATCCCGACAACTTCATCGGGGTTCACGCCCTTGTGAGGTTCCTTGCCAAAGAATTCCTGCACTTTTTGCTGAACCCGAGGCACCCGGGTCATTCCGCCCACCAGTATCACCTCGTCTATCTCGTTGCGGGAAAGGCCAGCATCCTTGAGGGCCTGCTGCATGGGCGGGAGCAGGCTGTCGATGAGATCTTCAACCATTGATTCGAGTTTGGCCCTGGTAAGCTTAATGTTCATATGCTTTGGCCCCGAAGCATCCGCCGTGATAAAAGGCAGATTGATTTCGGTCTCAATCGTAGTCGAGAGCTCTATTTTTGCCCGCTCAGCGGCTTCCTTCAGTCTCTGGAGGGCCATCTTGTCGGTCCTTAGATCAATTCCATAGTCTTTTTTGAACTCGGTGGCCAGCCAGTCGATTATTCGCTGGTCGAAGTCTTCCCCACCCAGGTGCGTGTTGCCGTTGGTGGATTTGACCTCGAACACCCCTTCGCCGATCTCGAGAATGGAGATATCGTAAGTCCCGCCCCCGAGGTCGAATACAGCGATCTTCTCGTCCTTTTTCTTATCGAGGCCGTAGGCAAGCGAGGCGGCCGTGGGTTCGTTGATAATGCGCAAAACGTTCAACCCGGCGATTTTGCCCGCGTCCTTGGTGGCCTGCCTCTGGCTGTCATTGAAATAGGCGGGCGTCGTAATGACCGCGTCGGTGACTTTTTCGCCCAGGTAATCTTCCGCCGTTTGCTTCATTTTCATAAGGATGAAAGCGGAAATCTCCGTTGGGCTGTAATCACGGCCCCGAATCTGAATATGGGCGTCTCCATTAGGGGCGCGGACGATTTTATAGGGGAGAACTTTTATGTCGGCCTGGATTTCCGGTGTATCGAACTTACGCCCGATAAGCCTCTTTACCGCGAAAACGGTATTCTCGGGATTGGTTATGGCCTGTCGCTTGGCAACCTGCCCCACCAGCCGCTCGCCGCTTTCGGTGATGGCCACCATGGAAGGGGTGATTCGGCTGCCTTCCGCATTGGTCAAAACCTTCGGCTCCTTTCCCTCCATGATTGCTACCACTGAATTGGTAGTCCCGAGGTCTATTCCTATAACTTTACTCATTTAATTGCCTCCTTGGAGTTACCTGTAATCCTTCCTCTCGGACCGTGGAGCGACAAAAAACTCCAGGCTCCGCCATGTGTTTGTTCAGCAAGTGTCTTCTTTTGCATTTCTTGACACCCCGACCCTTGCAGGCCTGAGGAGCCTGTCCCTTAAAGTGTAGCCTTTTTGAAATTCCCTTGTAACGGTCATGTCCGGGTAGTCAGGGTTTTGCTCCTGGACGACCGCCTCATGCCGGTTAGGGTCGAAACTGCTGCCCACCGATTCGAAGGGCGCCGCGCCGAACCTGGCAAGGACATCGATGAAGCTTTTGAGAGTCATCCGCACGCCATCCAGAAGGCCTTCGCAGTTCTCGTCCCTTTCGCCGTGCTCGACAGCCCGCTCAAGATTGTCTGCCACATCGACGAGCTGGCGCATGATGCTTTCATTAGCGTAGCAAATGCCCTCGGATTTCTCCCTCTCAAGGCGTTTCCTGGTGTTGTCCAACTCCGCGGCAAGCCGCAGGATGCGATTCTGTGCCTCCTTGAGTTCCTCTTCGCGTTTCGAGAGAAGTTGCCGGCAATCATCTTCTTCAATATTCTGCGAAGCCTCGACCCGTGCTTCAAGCTGATCGGCCGGATCGGGATGTTTGGTGGTCGGCTTTCTTTCAACAGGTATCAAACTGTTCCCTCCGTGTCATGCCACTCAATATTGCTGACAATATAAGTTCACCTTTCGGAAAATGTGGCATTGCCACATCCGAAAGTCGATTTTTTAACTCTCATTAGGGATTTCCAGGATCTGGCTTAGAAACTGCGCGGTAAACTCGACTATCGGTATGATTCTGGAATAATCCATTCGCAGCGGGCCAATCACGCCGAGCACGCCTAACGGGGTGCTTCCCCGCCAGTAGGGAGCTGAGATCAGGCTCATTTCCTGCCATTCCTGCAGTTCGCCCTCGGTCCCCAGCATTATCTGGATTCCCGTCGAAGCCTTCAAAGTCTCGTCGAGCAGGCGTATCATCTTGGATTTATCCTCGAAGGCCTGAAGTATCCGCCTCATTTGCTCAACATGGGCGAACTCAGGATTATCCAGAAGATTGGTCCTGCCTTCTATGTAAATCTCGCTCTCCTCAATCGTACCCTGAATTGCCTGGTGGGCCATTTTCAGCGCGCGCGAGAAAAGCTTGTCGAAAAGCGCCTTCTCGCTCTCCAATTCCTCCAGGAGGCGCTCCTTCACCTTGGACAGGGGCACATTCTGAAGAAGCTCGTTTATATACCGGCTGTACTTGTCAAGTTCGACTTGCGTAACCTCTTGTGTTGATTCGATGTGTGTCTGATGAATAAGGCCTGCCTTTGAAATAAGAATCACCATTATGTCGAAGGGCCCGAGCCTAATGAATTCGATATGCTTGAACGATGTAATCGAAAGCTTGGGCCACAGTACAACTCCAGCCTGCCTGCAGTATTGGGAGAGAAGTTTCGATGTCCCGCGCAGCAGTTCCCTTATGTCTTGTGGCTTGGTTTTCAAGGCAACCCGAATCCGCTCTTTTTCCGATCCTTCGAGCTGCCTGGACAACATTATCGAATCCAGGTAAAGCCGCAGCCCCTTCACCGTCGGAATTCGACCGGCCGATGTGTGCGGCTGCTGGAGCAGTCCCATTTCCTCAAGATCAGCCATCACGTTACGGATAGTAGCAGGGCTGGCGTTCATGACGCTTCTTTTGGAAATGGTCCTTGAGCCCACTGGCTCGCCGGACTCGATATAATCGGTAATTACGGCTTCCAGAACGATCTGATCGCGTTGCGTAAGCTCGATCACGCCCAAACTCCTTTTTGGTAGCACTCACCATAAAAGAGTGCTAAACAAACCTAGTCCTATTTACCCCTTTTGTCAAGACGCCAACCATAATAACGAAACATTAAAAGGTAAGTTAGCTTCATATCCGGGGAGATAATGCGCCCTATTAGGAAGAAAGAATAACCTGCCGGGTCTCCCGTGGGCAATCTTTGGTTCCCGGTTTAGTGCGGCTCGGCGTTTTCTCTGATTATCGATGAGGTTGACTGATCATATTCGCGATTTAACTGTAAAACAATAATTGAGGCAATGACAAGCGCTCCTCCGAGCATTTGGAGCGGGTCAAGACGCTCTCCGAGAAAAATCCAGGCAGTAAATGCTGCGGCGAGCGGTTCGAGGGTGGCCGTAACACTCGCCCTGGTGGACCGGAGGAGGCTTATTCCGATAGTGTAGAGACCATAGGGAACAGCCGTTCCGAAAACAACGATATAGGCGATCCAGAACCACTGGACGCCCGTGTAGGGGACCCGGAAGGCCCCGAACGGCGCAATGGCCAGGTTCCAGAACAGGCTCGCAAACAAAAACGCGTAGAAAACCACGGTCCAGGGATCATATCTGCGCATGCCTCTTTCGCCGTATATGGCGTACCAGGCGTAGGCAAGACCTGAAAGGACGCCCGCAACTATGCCCTGCCAGTTTAAGGCAAGAAAATTTACATTATAGGCTCCCACGCACAGGTAACATCCGAAAACCGAAAGAATGACCGCCACAAGGGTCGTTCGGGTGAGCTTTTCGGGGGCGGTAAAACCATAAAAGATGGCGATGAAAACGGGTGCCAGGTATTCGAGCAATACTGCCACGGCCACATTTATTTTGCTGATCGCATAAAAATAGGTGAACATCACCATCGCCAATCCTGAAATCCCGAGCAGTGCGAAATAGAGAATATCCCGCAGGGAGATTTTCAGGAGCGTCCGTCTGGGTAAGAACATAAGAAAGAGAAAGGCGGTCGAAAGCGTCACTCGAAGCTGAACGAGTTGGAATGGCGTTACCCCCTGGTTGAAGAGAAACTTGCTCGAAGTTCCCGATACGGCCCACATTATTGCCGCTGCAACTACAAAGAGGTAGCCCTTTCGCGGAATCAAACCCTGCAAGGATGACGGGTGGCGAGTGACAGGCGGCGGCTGGCGAATCTGCCGGCGATGAGGTGAGGGGGAGACGGGACGACTGTGAGATGTTTTCGCGTTTCGGTTTCTCTGCATCCCCAAGTCCATCCTGTCCGCCACTAGTACTCGCCCTGCCGTATAATCCGGGAAGATCTCCTGAGCAGATCGAGCACCCGTGCGGCGTGGTCCTCCGGCAGGCTGCCGCAGCCGCAGCTCGGGGTGAAAAACGAGTGAACAATTACTTCCTCTATCTCCATCCTGCCTGCGGCAAGCTCCCGGACCCGGCCGGTCCACCTGCCGGCAAGGCCTTCGGGGGTTTCGGCCTGAATCGCATCAAGGTCCGAGGTGGGGACTATGCCCCAGGCTATGTTGCCGCCCTCGGCCATGAATTCAAGGCATTCTTTCCTGTAGAGTGCGAACTTATCGAAATAGCCGTATGAGTCGAAATTGATGATGTCGAAATTTGATTGAAACGCCAGCAGCCAATCAGTGTTGGCGCAGACGTGAATCCCTGCAAGCCCTCCTGCCGCATGGACGGCGTCGACCACTTCGGCCAGCATCCTCAAGACCAGTTCGGCGGAAACGGTAATGAAGGCCGAAGAGCCGAATCCGGCAAGTGCCGGTTCGTCCAGAAAAATAATTACCGGGACTCCGAATGTTCGCATGAACTCGATCTGCCACCTGGCTTTGAGGCCGAGAAGCTTCGGTATGATGTCGAGGAAGCGTTCGTCGTAGATGAGAGCGCGGCCGTCCTGGTCCTTCAGGCCGCTCAAAAGGGTGAATGGACCCACTATCTGCCCCTTCATGGCGCGAAGGGGAAGCTTGGCGCCCTTAACGGTCTCAAGAAAACAGCGGAAGGTTGCGCTGGTTTCTTCGCCCATCCTGAAGCTCGAATCTTCGATCTGGAGCGGTCCCTCGTCCAGGGCAAGGTATCGTTCATAAAAAAGAAGGACCTGCTGGTCGAATTCCGCCGCATCGGACTTCACAAATTGCCTGCCTTCTTCGGTTACAATGCCCGGCAGACCCTCGATATACTGTGCCATCATCTGCTCGGCGGGATATGCGGGCAACTGGGGCCAGGCGGGTATCTCCGGCGCAGTCTGAAGCACAAGTCCGATCGCTCTTTCCCGATCCCTTTGAGGCATACTGCCGATGAGAGTGGCAGACCCAAGTCCCTGGAAGTTCTTCAAAGTGCGGCTCCTTTCTATCGTGGTTATCGTATCTGCAGAATGGACAGATCTTTGGGGCAAGCTTTGAAATCAGGGCTAAAACCCGAAACCGCAACTTGGAAATAATCCCATCTTTTGCGGGTATCAAGTTTTATTTGCTTTTCGGTCTTTTAGTGTTTTACAAATGCTCCAACTTTATCACCCAGGCATCCCGCGACCGTCCAACGCGCACGATAGACAATTCAGGGGATGCCTTACGCGCTATCCGAAGTACATCGCTAAGGGATGCCAGCGAAGGACCACTTCTGCTTTTGCAGTGGTCCGAAGCGCGCGAAGCGAGAACGTGACGCCTCACACACTTCAGATTAGGGTATTATATAAGTCTATCATACGAGGGAGGAATCAATGGCCGAAGATCTCAAGAAAATGTACCGCACGGTAATGGAGGACCATTTTCCGGATTCACTGCGCGTGAGCTTCGGGGATCAGGTGCTCGTCTACAGGAAGCGATCATGGAAGTTTCCCGACGAAAAAACGGGTGAGTTGATCGAAAAGGGGCTGCGTTACGGAGAAAATCCGGGGCAGGAATCAGCCCTCTACGAACTGGTCGAGGGCAATCTGAGGTTGGGCGCCTGTGGGTTTATCGATCCCCGAAATGGTCTGGTAAGCGCCATTAGCGAGGAGGACATGCTCCAGGAAGGCAAGCATCCGGGAAAGATCAATCTGACCGACCTGGACAACGGCCTCAATATAGTGAAGTTTCTAATGGAAAAGCCGGCGGCTGTAATCCTCAAGCATAACAATCCCTGCGGTGCAGCTCTGGGTGCAAATCTTTCCGAGGCATATCATCGAGCAAACCGTGCAGACCGGATTGCCGCTTTCGGTGGATGCCTCGTGGTCAATCGCCCGGTCGATAAAGCTGCGGCCCAGCTTATTGCGGAAAACTACCTGGAGGTGGTCGCCGCTCCCGACTATGAGGAGGGCGCTCTTGCAGTCCTGAAAAAGCGCGCCAACCTTCGGATTATCCGGATATCCAGGATAGACCGGCTCCGGGATTACATCGATATGCGGTTCGTCGATTTCAAGTCTCTGATCGACGGCGGCCTGATAGTTCAGCAGTCGCCGCTCAATAAGATCAGGAGCGCCGGGGATTTCAAACTTGCCGAAACCGCCTACCAGGGCAAAACCTACAAAATCAGCAGAGAGCCGACCGAACAGGAAATGGCGGACCTGCTTTTCGGCTGGTTTGTCGAGCAGGGCGTAACCTCCAACTCCGTAATATACGTAAAGGATGAATGCACGGTGGGAATCGGCACGGGCGAACAGGACCGCGTCGGGGTCGCTGAAATCGCAGTGTATAAGGCCTACCAGAAGTACGCGGACGCACTCTGTTTCGACAGGCACAAAATCCCGTACAAAGACCTGGAGCTTGCCATAGACAAGGGAGAGCGCCCCAGAGAGCAAAAAGAGCAAATCGATATTCTCACCTGCGAGGCCAGGGCGGGCCTTATAGGCGCCGCCATGGTTTCGGATGCCTTTTTCCCGTTCAGAGACGGTGTGGACGTCGGGATCCGCCAGGGAGTAAAAGCTGTTGTGCAGCCGGGCGGCTCCATGAGGGATTGGGAAGTAATCGAGGCCTGCAATGAAGCGGGAGTGACAATGGTGCTCACAGGACAGCGGGCGTTCAAGCACTGATGTTTACCACCACCCCCACTTATAATGTTTCTGACCCACAAACTTATCGGTGGCCAAATCATCCGTGCTCCAGCCTCCCCCAAGGGCTTCGACCAGGAGCACGTTAGCGCTCAATCGGCGGCCCAGGACGTTAATGGAGGTTAACTCATCATTGAGCGCTATGGCTCGAACCACAATGACATCCAGCGCGCTTGCTGTTCCCGCTTCGTATTGATTGAGGATTATAACCACATTTTTTTTTGCCGAATCGGCCGCGGCACCTGCAGACTTCGCCTCCTGCTCCAGAATGCGAAGTGCGGCCAGGTTGTCTTCGACCTGCTGGAACCCGGTGAGCACGGTCTGACGGTAAGTGGCCACACTCGCATCATAGGCTGCGCAGGCCTCTTCGGTCTGAGCGTGCCTGAGCCCTCCTTCGAACAAAGTTTCCTGAACGGCGGCCGGCCCGAGCGTCCAGAATCGGCTGGGCCATGTAAACCACTGCGCAAGAGTGGAGGCTTCGAATCCGCCCGTTGCGCTGAGAGTAACGTTTGGATAATAGGCGGCTTCGGCCAATCCTATCTGGGCATTTGCGGCTGCAGCCTGTCTTTCGGCCGCAGCGATGTCGGGCCTGCGTTCGAGAAGTTCCGAGGGAATGCCGGCAGGTACGGGCGGAGGCGTCAAGTCGAGCGGTGTGGCAGGGATAGTCAGATCCGACGGCGCCTTGCCCATCAGCACGGCTATTGCGTGCTCCATTTGGGTCCGCTGTACGCCCGTGTCGATCAGTTCGGCCTCGGCCGTCTCGAGCTGGGTTTGCGCCGTAAGCACGTCGGACTGCGCCGCCACGCCGGTAGCATACCTGTTCTTTGTCAGGGCGAGAAATTTCTTGTAGTTCTCGACGGTTGTCGTGAGTATCTTGTTTTGGGCATCCAGGGTGCGAAGCTGAAAGTAGTCCTGGGCGAGCTGGCCCTGCATGGAGAGGCGCACTCCCTCAAGGAGTGCGTCACTGGCCTGGGCGCTTGCTTTACTTGACTCGACCTGCCGGCGCACCTTGCCCCAGATGTCGGGCTGCCAGGTCACTCCGCCTGAAAAATTGAAGTCAGAGCTGACAAGAGACGCCGCGTGAGATGCCCCTATGGATCCGGGGGTATTAGCGGAGGGGCGCTGTCTAGAGACAGCGGGGCCTGCCGTAATCGTGGGAAAATAGGCCGCCCGGGCGACCTGCACCAGGGCGAGCGCCTCCCTGTACTGCGCTTCGGCGGCGGCAAGGTTCTGGTTCGAGATATTGACCTGCTCTTCAAGCGCATTCAACTGCTGATCGTTATAGATCGTCCACCAGGAGCCTCGGGGAATATTGTCCTGCGGCTCCGCTTTTTTCCAGCCTTCGACTTCCTTGAAGGAGGGCGGTGTCTCAACCTTGGGCTTCAGGTAATCGGGGCCGACCGTACAGGCCGAAAGGACCGCCAGCAGCAGGGAAGCCGCCGCAGGCTTGATGAGTTTTATTCGCGCCATACCTGTCACTTTCTCCGCGCTCGAGGGGAGTTGTGCGAAATGCCCCGCGAGGCGCCGTTCGAGTCTGCCGAATTTCCCTTGATGGGGTCCGTGCTCACAGGTCCTCCGTTTTAAGAAGAGACTTTCCCCGCCTGTTTAAGAGCCAGAGCCGCAGGCGGTCCATGTAGAGGTAGATGACCGGGGTAGTAAAAAGAGTCAGCATCTGGCTGAAAATCAGCCCGCCTACGATGGATATCCCCAGCGGCCGCCGCAGCTCATGGCCGATGCCACTGCCGATGGCCAGGGGCAGGGCCCCCAGGAGCGCAGCCATCGTGGTCATCATGATCGGCCGAAACCTTAGCAAACTGGCCTGATAAATCGCCTCGACAGGGCCCTTGCCCTCCTTTCGCTCAGCTTCCAGGGCAAAATCGACTATCATAATGCCGTTTTTTTTGACCAGGCCTATCAGAAGGATGATTCCTATTACTGCAATCAGGCTGAGATCCGTTCGGCATAACTGCAGGGCGACAAGGGCGCCTACGCCCGCAGACGGAAGCGTTGAGAGGATGGTGATCGGGTGGATGTAGCTTTCGTATAACATTCCCAACACTATGTAGACTGAAAAAAGCGCGGCCAGGATCAGAATTGGTTCATTTGCAAGAGAGGCCTGGAATGCCTGGGCCGTGCCCAGAAAAGTTCCATGAATGTCTTCCGGTATCGGCAGTTTCGCCGTTGCAGCTTCAATGGCCTCTACTGCATCCCCGAGCGCTACGCCGGCAGCCAGGTTAAACGAGATCGTCACAGCGGGGAACTGCGACGCATGGTTAACTGCGAGCGATGTGGCCGTTGTTGAGTATTTGGTGAATGCGCTCAAGGGTACTTCGGCCCCCGTGGAGGAGTGAACATAAACGTTGCGCAGAGTTTCAGGCCGTTGCCAAAAGCGTGGAGCAAACTCCATTATCACGTAATACTGGTTTAACTGCGTGTAGTTGATAGCGGCCTCCTCCTGGCCGAAAGCGCCGTAGAGAGTCGTGTCGATGAGTTGCGCAGTTATACCAAGACGGGACGCGGTGGAGCGGTCGATCTGCACCAGTGCCCGCTGCCCCTTGTTCTGCTGATCGCTGCTGACATCCAGAAGCATGGGCAACTTACGCACTTCGTCCAGTACCCTGGGCGCCCATGCATTGAGGTCCGCCAGGCTGTCACTCCTGAGTGTGTATTGATACGCGGCGTTGCTGATCATTCCCCCGATCCGCAGGTCCTGGACCGGTTGAAGATACGTTGGCGCTCCGGGGACCATGGCGAGCCCTTTGCGCAACCGCGCCATAATCTCGAACACCGATGCCTTCCGCTCCTCAAAGGGCTTCAGCGAAATGAACATTCGCCCGGTGTTTATGGTGGAAGCGCCCGCTCCTCCCCCGCCGATAAAGCCGGCCACAGAGTAGACGTCGGGATCGGCTTTGACGATGTCCGCCACTTCCGTCAATTTTTTGCTCATGGCCTGAAAGGAGATATCCTGGGCCGCCTGGATTCGGCTGCTGATGCGTCCGTTATCCTGGTCGGGGAAAAAGCCTTTGGGAATGAACCAGAACAACAAAACATTGGCGCCAAGCGTTAACACCGTAATGCAGAGCATGAGGAAAGAATGCCGGAGCGCCCAGCGCAGACCTCTGTCGTAGCCGTTACGCATTTGGTCGAACATCCACTCCATAGCCCTGTAGAGGCGTCCGTGAGCGTGTGTTGTCTCCTTTTTGAGGAAGGTTGCGCACATCATCGGGGTCGTTGTAAGAGACACGACAAGAGAGATCATGATGGCCACGGAAAGCGTGACCGCAAACTCGCGGAACAAGCGTCCCACCATTCCGCCCATCAAAAGAATGGGAGTGAATACGGCGACCAGGGAAACACTCATCGACAATACGGTGAAGGCAATCTCACGCGCGCCCCGCAGGGCCGCCTGCATGGGAGACAGCCCTTTTTCCATATACCGGGTGATATTTTCGAGCACAACGATAGCGTCGTCCACCACAAACCCGGTGGCGACGGTAAGGGCCATGAGAGAAAGGTTATCGAGGCTGTAGCCGCAAAGATACATGACCCCGAAGGTGCTGATGAGCGAGACCGGAACGGCGATGCCCGGAATGAGCGTAGCGCGGGCGTTGCGCAGGAAGGCGAACACGACGAGAATGACGAGTATGCCCGAAATGACCAGGGTGCGCTCTACGTCTCGCAGAGAACCGCGGATCGGGGGACTTCGATCGAGAACGACTGACATTTCTACGCTGTTGGGCACCATCGCCGCCAACTGGGGCATCATTTCGCGGATCCGGTCCACAGTAGCGATAATGTTGGCCCCTGGCGACCGGAAAATGACCAGCATTACCGCCGGCTTGCCGTTTACCGAACCCGCCGCCCGCAAATCTTGAACCGAATCCTCCACAGTCCCGAGGTCCGACAGGCGGACTGGCGCTCCATTAAGATATCGTACGATAATAGGACGGTATTCCTCGGCTTTATGCAATTGATCGTTGCATTGGATTTCCAGGGTTTGGGACCCATTGGCTATCTGTCCTTTGGGCTGGCTTAGGCTGGTGGTTTGCAGTGTTTTGGCGACCTCATCCAGGCCGATCCCATAACCGCTCAGTGGCCCAGGATCCAATTCCACACGGACCGCGGGCAGAGAACCCCCGCCCGCGAAAACCTGGCCAACCCCTTCCACCTGCGAGATCTTCTGAGCAAGTATCGTCGAGGCCGCATCGTACATCTGCTGCTTGCTCACAATGTGGGAAGTAAGCGCTATGATGAGGATCGGCGCATCCGACGGATTGACTTTGCGATAGGTTGGATTGGCCGGCAGGTTGGTAGGCAGGTAACTTCTCGCCGCGTTGATTGCAGCCTGCACGTCGCGTGCGGCGCCATCGATATTGCGGTCCAGGTCGAACTGGAGGACGATGGACGTCGAGCCCAGGGAACTGGCCGAAGTCATCTCGGTAACATCGGCAATATGCCCTAACTGCCGTTCCAGGGGAGCGGCCACCGATGTAGCCATAGTCTCGGGGTCCGCTCCAGGCAGGGCCGCCGATACGCTGATCGTAGGGAAATCGATCTGCGGCAGGGGGGATACCGGCAAGGAACGAATTGCGACAATTCCGGACAGAGCCATTCCAATAGTCAGAAGGGTTGTAGCGACGGGGCGCCTTATAAAAATCTCGGAGAAGTTCATGCCGGCCCGGCCCCGTGGTTGTCATCGGAATCTTTGGAACGAACCCTGCCCAGGCGCCTGGCCAGGCGGTCGAACCACAGGTAAATGACGGGAGTGGTGTAAAGGGTGAGCACCTGGCTGATAATAAGGCCGCCCACTATGGAAATACCCATCGGCCGCCGCAACTCGGCCCCAAGCCCCCTTCCCATGGCCAGGGGAAGCGCACCCAGAATGGCGGCCATCGTAGTCATCATGATCGGCCGAAACCTGAGCAAACAGGCCTGATAAATAGCCTCGACAGGCTCCTTGCCCTCCCTTCGCTCGGCGTCCAGGGCGAAGTCGACCATCATGATGCCGTTTTTCTTAACGATTCCTATCAA
Organism: Syntrophobacteraceae bacterium; assembly: GCA_052143075.1. GTDB lineage: Bacteria > Desulfobacterota > Syntrophobacteria > Syntrophobacterales > Syntrophobacteraceae > SbD1. Next base: position 134,669 of record JBKQTS010000214.1, read on the forward strand.
CAGGATAAGGCCGATCAGGGCAATCACGCTGAATTCGGTGCGAAAGACCAGCAGCGCCAGAATTGCCCCTATACCGGCGGAAGGCAGCGTCGAAAGTATTGTAATCGGGTGTATGTAGCTTTCGTACAATACGCCGAGCACGATATAGACCGTTATAAGCGCAGCCAGTATAAGGAGCGGTTCGTTGACCAGGGCGGCCTGAAAAGCCGCGGCAGTGCCCTGGAAGCTTTTTTGAATGCTCTCCGGCATGCCGAGTCTGGCTGCGGTTGCTTCAACGGCGTCAACCGCTTCTCCCAGTGAGGCCCCCGGGGCCAGGTTGAATGAAATTGTCGTAGCCGGGAACTGTCCCTGGTGGCTTATGACAAGGGGGCCGATCGTTTTTGAAAAGCGCGTAACGGCACTCAGGGGGACCTGCCCCTCGGGGGCGACAAGGGCTGTAGCAGTGGGCGCGGCCGCAGGCCCCGAAGGGGCCGAGAAGCCGAGCCCGTTGGCGGCCGAGGTAATGGTGGTAGTCTGGGCCGCTGTAGCGGTTTTCGTGACAGTCCCGGCAGCGGTAGTGGTCACCGTGGTAGTCCCGGCCGTGGTCGGGATGTAGATGTCCTTGAGTTTGTCGGGGCTTTGCTTGAATTCGGGTTTGACCTCGAGTATGACCCGGTACTGGTTCAACTGGGTGAAAATGGTCGATATCTGCCGCTGGCCGAAAGCATCGTAGAGAGTATTGTCTATAAGTTGTGTGGCGATCCCGTACCGGGAAGCGTTGTTTCGGTCGATATCAAGCCGCGCCTCCAGCCCCAGGTCCTGTTGATCGCTGCTCACATCGCGAATCTCCGGCGATTCTTTCAGGGCATCGATGAACTTGGGGACCCATGAGTTCAACAGGGCAACATTGGGGTCCTCGAGGGTGTACTGAAATTGCGTGCGGCTCACGCGGTCTTCCACCGTAAGGTCCTGCACCGGCTGCATGTAAAGCGTAATGCCCGGGAGTTTTGCCAGCGCCGGCTGGAGGCGGCGAATTACCTCACCGGCGTCTATATGGCGTTCCGCCAGCGGTTTCAAGTTTATAAGGACCCTGCCGGAGTTCAGCGTGATATTGGTCCCGTCAATTCCAATGAACGTGGACAGGCTTTGGACCGCGGGGTCCTCAAGAATTATTTTGGCAAGGGCCTGCTGCTTTTCCGCCATAGCTGCAAAAGAGATCGATTGAGGCGCTTCCGAGATGCCCAGAATAGTACCGGTATCCTGGACCGGGAAGAATCCTTTGGGCACAATAACATACAGGAATATGGTGAAAACCAGGGTTGCCGCTGCCACCAGCAGTATAGCCGCCTGCCTGTCGAGCACCCAGCGAAGCGTTTTTCCGTAGAAGGCGATAATCCTGTCGAATGCTTCCCCGGATCGGCGGTAGAACCTTCCCTGCTTTTCCTTGGGGGTGTGGTGCAAAAGGCGGGCGCACATCATCGGCGTCAGAGTCAGGGAGACAACGGCCGAGATCAGGATTGTGACGCCAAGAGTTACCGCGAACTCGCGAAAGAGCCTGCCCACCACATCACCCATGAAAAGCAAAGGAATGAGAACGGCGATAAGTGAAATCGTAAGAGACATGATCGTGAAGGCGATCTGCGCTGAACCTTTCAGAGCGGCCTCAAGGGCTGAGTCTCCCTGCTCGATGTAGCGGGCGACATTTTCAATCATAACGATGGCGTCATCGACCACGAAACCCGTAGAGATGGTGAGGGCCATCAGGGAAAGGTTATTGAGGCTGTACCCGAGCAGATACATTACCCCGAATGTGCCCACCAGGGACAACGGGACGGCGACGCTGGGGATGATCGTGGCCGAGAGGTTTCGCAAAAACAGGAATATCACCATGACAACCAGCACTACGGCCAGCATAAGTTCGAACTGAACATCGTTGACCGAGTCCCGAATGGTGATGGTCTGGTCGGTCAGGATCTGAAGGTTCACGGCGGTGGGCAAAGTGCTCCGCAACTGGGGCAGCAGCCTCTTCACCCTGTCGACAACCTCGATAACGTTTGCGCCGGGCTGCCTCTGTATATTGAGGATCACAGCCGGGGTGGTATTCATCCATGCCGCCTGGTTTACGTTCTCGGCGCTGTCGATCACATCGGCGACGTCGGACAACAATACCGGGGCGTTGTTGCGGTAGGCGATGATCAGGGGACGGTAGTCCTTGCTGGTAAGAAGCTGATCGTTTGCCCCTATTATCCAAGACTGCCGCGGGCCGTCGAATGCCCCTTTGGCCTGATCCACATTTGCGGCCGCAACAGCCGAGCGAAGGTCTTCCAGACCAAGGCCGTAGGCAGACAACGCGGCCGGGTTGGCCTGAATCCGCACGGCGGGCCTTTGGCCGCCGCTTATGCTTACCAGCCCTACGCCCGGCAATTGAGAAATCTTCTGCGCAAGCCTCGTGTCGGCCAAGTCCTCAACTTTGGGCAAAGGCAGAGTTTTCGAGGTCAGCGCCATCGTCAGAATCGGCGCGTCGGCCGGGTTGACCTTGCTGTAGACCGGCGGGTTTGGAAGGTTCGCAGGCAGGAAAGTGGACGCAGCGTTAATGGCCGCCTGCACCTCCTGCTCGCCGACATCCAGGCTGAGGTCGAGGCTGAACTCGAGAATAATCACGGAACTGCCGTTCGAGCTGTTGGAGATCATCTGCTTTAGACCGGGCATTTGCCCGAACTGATGCTCGAGGGGCGCCGTGACCGTAGACGCCATTACGTCAGGGCTTGCGCCCGGGAAAAAGGTCAGCACCTGGATAATGGGGTAATCAACCTGCGGCAGGGCGGAAACAGGCAGTTGATGGTATGCCACTGCGCCTGCCAGAAAAATGGCCACCATCAGAAGCGTGGTCGCAACCGGCCGGAGAATGAAGATCCTTGAAGGATTCATCCATTACCCTTCGTGGAGGAATCCGAGCCTTGCTTTTGCACTTCGACCGAGCTGCCCTCTTTCAGCCTTTCGGCGCCCTCCACCACAACGAGGTCGCCGGGTGTAATTCCTTCTTCAATGGATACCCTGTCTCCTTCGGAAGGCCCGAGCTTTACCCATCGCACCGTTACGGTCTGGTCCTCCTTGACGAGGTAGACGTAGGTCCCTTTGGGGCTGCGCTGTAAGGCGGCAGTGGGGACCACCGTCACGCCGCGCAAGGTTTCCATAAGAAGACTGGCATTGACGAACTGGTTGGGAAAGAGAGCATTGTCTTTATTTTCGAACACGGCTTTGAGCCGGTTGGTCCCGGTGGCGGTATCTATCTGATTATCGGACGCCAGCAAATGCCCCGTGGCAATTTTTCGCGTTTGCGCACGATCGTAAGCTTCGACTTGCAGGGTTTCTCCGGCGTAGACCTTTTTCAAAACGGATGGCAAGTCCTCTTCCGGAATGGGAAAAATGACCGTAATGGGCTGCTCCAGAGTCACAACGGCTACCCCGGTGGCGTCGGTTGTCTGAACGATATTTCCAGGGTCCACGAGCCGCAATCCGATTCGCCCGGTGAAAGGAGCGGTGATACGCGTGTAAATGAGATTCACTTTGGCGGCGTCGAGATTTCCCTGATCGAGTTTGACCGTCCCCTCATCCTGATGCACCAGGTAGACTTGGTCATCCCTTATCTGCTGTGCTATCGAATCCTGTTTGGCAAGGACGTCGTACCGCTTCAAGTCCCTTTTTGCTTCTTCAAGCAGCGCCTTGTCCCTTTCCAATTGGCCCTCCGCCTGGAGCACCGCCGCTGCGAACGGCCGCGGGTCTACCTCCACCAGCAGGGCGTCCTTCTTCACGATGTCACCTTCCTTGAACGGGACCTTCATTACCTGCCCGTCAACCCTGGTATGTATGGTTGCGGTATAGAGCGCGGTGACTGTGCCGAGCCCTGTAATATATACGTGGACATCCCCCTTTTCGGCGGCAGCGGCAACGACCGGAACGCTCCGAAGAGTGGGGGGACCTTGCCCTGCGGCGTGCTTTCCGGAAAATATCGAACCGGTATAGGCCAAAGGTCCCGCCAGAAGGGCAGCAAACAATAAAACCCACCATCTCCTGCCACCGGCATGGGCTATTTCCTTCCCTGAATCTCTCTTATCTTCTGTATCCGATGGGAACTCCATTGTCACTTACCCCTCGCCCGGAATGTATTAGTGAATACACGGTTCGCGGCCCCCTCAGGCGCGGAAATACATAGAATTTCAGCCTCCCGGAGGATTATCGTAAAGAAAAAAGACGCCTATTTCCCGCATTCTGCCCTAATTGCAGACATAGTATCGCAGGAGGCGATTTGTTGATGCCTTTTAGCATTTCACCTATTTCGACGCAAGCACAGCTTTTGGATTCTAACAGTCCCCTCCCCCCGGTTGGCGAATAGATTTTTGTAAAGAGTTGTCAATTCGCTTTACCTTTCTTAACGCAAATTTTTCGATGTGGCTGGACACTTCGCGGATTGCCGAATTGAGGATTGAGGGATTGAAGGTGGGCCTAACTCCGCACCAGCTACGCTTGATATGGTGTCAATCCCGCGCCACCCGGCGAAGTGACGGCCCTTTTCAAAATACTGACGCCTGTAGTAACCGGATTATGGACAAGAGGTGCTTCAGTATTTCCACGGAATGTGAATAAGCACGAATCAAATCATCGTGTTGGAGTGTTGCATCCCTTGGCATGTCTTTTGTATGGATTCGCTGGGGAAATTATATCCGACGATGAAGTGCAAAACCCTTTGAGCACTGAGGTTCTGGAATGCGTAAAATAATGCAGTCATCTCCTTATGCGCGGGCTCCGGTGATGGGAGCGGCTTTTGGTTTGTTGCTGGTCTTGGGGTCGATTGTAATGAGCGCACACGGTTTCCTGGCATTTTTCAGCGTTGAAGGGTTGATGATAGTGGTAGGCGGCGTGATGGCCGTGGCTTTCATGAGTTTTCAGGCAAGCGACGTTAAGAAGGCGCTGCGCGCAATTTCAAATATGCTCAAAGAGTCGCCCATAACCCACGAAGACCTTCATCGCGATACGATGGACATCATCAAGTGGGGGCGTTTGGTGAAACAAAAGGGAATGCGCGCGTTGGAGGCCAGCATCGGGAAAAGCGGGATCGACGATACCTTTGTCAGGTATGGGCTCAATATGGTGGTCAGCGAATACACGCCGGAAGAAGTGCGTTCGATGATGGAAACGGCGGCAGATGCCTGTTATGAGCGAGACAGCATACCGGTTGACATATTGGAAGCCATGGGGAGCCATGCGCCGGCTTTTGGCATGGTTGGCACGCTGGTGGGCATGGTGACCATGCTTTGCCACCTTAATGGCGATATCACGGGCATAGGATCAAACCTTGCCATAGCGTTTCTCTCAACACTGTACGGTGTGGTATCGGCGCGGATGGTCTATGTGCCTGCGGCGTCCAAGTTGCGTCAGGAGGTCGAAAACAGCCGTTTTCGGAACCAGTTGATCACAGAGGGCATGGTGATGCTGGTCAACAACAAATCGCCTATGTACATTCGGGATCGTCTGAACAGTTTCCTGCGTCCTGAGAATCACGATTATTACAATATTTTTGGGGAGCATACCCAATTTCTTAAGAGTTTGCCTTATGTACAGTCTGATTAGCCTGTACCGGGTGGCCGCCGGCAATGAGTTGGTTCAGGACCCGCATGCCATCAGGAACGGCGGGCCGGCGCCTGAAGATCGAATGCGCCTGAGTGCGATCGGGGATGGAACGTGAAGGCAGTGAACGCATGATGTATCGCCGGCAAAGGAAACGAAAGAAAGTCAGCCACGCCGATGACTGGCTCATGACTTACGCGGACATGATTACATTGTTGTTATGTTTTTTTGTCGTGGCTGCGTTGGCTTCGATTTCTCAAAAGAACAATATACCGAAGGTTGACGCGGCGCAAAAGGTGGAAATACCGGCGCAGGCGCCAAAGCCGATCGAGGCCTATGTGCCTCTCCCCGATCCCGATGAGATGATAAAACCGGAATTGTGCGGTCCCGTTGAAGAAAAGGAAATGGAAAGGTCTGAACCCGCCGAAGCCTGGGTTGAAGCATCTGTTGATAAAACGTCCGAGCAAGTCCCGCCGCCAGCCTCTCTGCCCGAGATTGTCGATAACCTCAAATCTCAGGGTCCGGCGGGCTTCGAGCAAAAAGGCGACAGAATTACGTCACTCGAGATAAGCAGCGCTGCTTTTTTTGACGTTGGTTCGG
>JBKQTS010000215.1:0-11975 GCA_052143075.1 Syntrophobacteraceae bacterium
TGATAAACTTTCCCATGATCTGCCTCCTTGGTTGTGGCGCTGGTTTGGGTTTGTTTCCGTTTCCAGATTAACCCACGTTTGCAAGGGGCAGATCATTTTTCTTATCCGTCATCCATTATGGCTACGAACTTAATCCCTGAATCTTGAATAGCGCCTGATATTGGCCTTTGCATCCTTACAAGACGGAAGACTTCCCCTCTTATGCGATTGCTCTCAACATCCTCTTCTTCGCAGAAAAGGGCTTTCACCTCAGATAAATTGCGTTTACACTCGGCTCCGGTCATGGCATCTCTCCCGTAGTGGGTGATGGGTTTTTGTGGACGACAAGCCTATGCAATGCACGAACCGGGTGTAGTCCCGGCCGCCGCAGATCGGCAGGCACGCGAAGTGCGCGGCGAGAGGGCTGCCGAGCGGGAGCGGAGCGAGCGACAAATTGAACGGATTCCACCGGGGTTGTGAGCCATATGAGACTCCACTCCCATGGAGATCGTCCGGCCGAAAGGAGAGAACTGCAATGCGCATCAGCTTGGATCGAACCATCACCCGGGATTTTCGAGCCTCACTTCGTCGTGAGTGGCTTGAAACCAACGGACTGGGCGGGTGGGCGAGTTCGACCATAAGCGGTGCTCATTCGAGGCGCTATCACGGCCTTCTCGTCGCGGCCGCCAAACCTCCGGTCGGACGCATGGTCTTGCTCTCCAAGCTGGAGGAAGCCCTTGAAATAGACGGAAAGCGAATCGAGCTCGGTTGCAACGTATATCCCGGCGCAATACACCCAAAGGGTTACGAGTATCTCGAGAGTTTCACGAAAGATTTGTTTCCGGTCTTTGTTTATAAGGCCGAGGGCATTCACCTCCAAAAAACCATAGCCGCCGTTCATGGGGAAAATACCACGCTGGTGATTTACCAGGTCCTGGACGCCGCTTCATCCTTTTCATTCGAGTTGCTGTCCCTCGTTGCCGGGCGCGATTATCACTCCCTGACACATGTCAATGACGTCATCCGGAGGGAGGCTGGTTTTGACAACCACATATTCCATGTGCGTTCCTACGACGGAATTCCGGAGCTGTTTATAGCCACTCCCGGCGGGAGTTATGAGCCGAAACCCTATTGGTTCTTCAATTTTCAGTATGTTGTGGAACAAGCTCGCGGATTGGATTTCAGAGAAGATCTTTTCAACTATGGCGTCTTCAAATGGACCTTGAAAGCCGGCGACATAATTCCAATCATTATCTCGACCCTGGACCCGGCCGGCCGTAATGCGGTCCAATTGCTCTATAAAGAGAGAGCGCGCCGCCTGAGCATCATTGACCGCCTGCCCGCGAAAAATAGCATCTCGACCGCCCTGGCGCTGGCGGCTGACCAGTTTGTGGTGCGGCGAGGAGAGGACCTGCGGACCATAATCGCCGGATACCATTGGTTTACCGACTGGGGAAGAGACACCATGGTCGCTCTGCCGGGCATCACCTTGGTGAAGGGTCGCTTCGATGACGCAAGGAGCATCCTGCGGGCTTTTTCCGAGAGTGTAAGCCGGGGCATGCTGCCAAACCGGTTCCCGGATACCGGGCAAGCTGCCGAATACAACACGGTGGATGCAGCCCTGTGGTTTTTCGTCGCCGTTCATAAGTATCTGCAATACACCAACGACCAGCAGTTCGTGCTCAGCTTGCTGCCGGTTCTAAACGACATCATCGAATGGTATTGCCGTGGGACCAGGTATAATATCCATGTGGATGCGGACGGCCTCCTGTATGCTGGGCAGGCCGGAATTCAGCTCACCTGGATGGATGCCAAGATCGGGGACTGGGTGGTCACACCGCGCCAGGGCAAAGCCGTTGAAATCAACGCCCTTTGGTACAATGCATTGAAGATCATTTCAGACATATCTTCGCAGACCGGCGCAGAGGAAATCGCTCTCAACTATGAAAGGCGAGCCGGGCAAGCCAAAGAACGCTTCAATGAAGTTTTTTGGAACGAGGAAGATCAGTGCTTGTTCGACTACATAGACGGAGATTACCGGGATGGGGCCATCCGCCCCAACCAGATTTTCGCGCTGAGCCTTCCGTTTCCCCTTTTATCGAATGAACGGGCCTTGGCGGTTTTGGAAGTCGTGGAAAAAGAGCTCTTGACACCCTTTGGCCTTCGAAGTCTTTCTCCCCGGCATCCCGACTATCGCCCTCGGTATGCGGGGGACCAATTCTCACGGGATAGCGCCTATCATCAGGGGACCGTTTGGGGATGGCTTCTTGGCCCATTTATCAGCGCCCTGGTTCGTGAAAAGGGACCTGCAGGAAAAAGCCAGGCCAAAGAGATCATCAAGAACCTTGCCTGCCATTTTAGCGACGCAGGCATAGGGACCGTTTCAGAGATCTTTGATGCCGACCCCCCGCATGAACCGTGCGGCTGTGTAGCGCAAGCGTGGAGCGTGGCCGAAGTGATGCGCGCCTACTTGGAGGACGTGCTATAACCACATTATGTAAAAGCTTTGGAAAGGAGAGAAATGGACGAACTGTCACAAGGCGGTATTCCTCGAGGAAAAATTGGGATCAGGCTTATTTTTACGCTTCTTTTTCTGGTGATACTCAGCCTGATGCACTTCTTGATCCAAATGATAGCCTTGATCCAGTACGTGGTGCTGCTCATAACCAGGAGCTACAGCGAACCGCTGCGCTCCTTCTCAAACAAAGCGGCAGTATATGTCTACAAGCTCATTCGATACATCACTCTGAACGAAAATACCCGCCCGTTTCCGTTCACCGAGTTCCCGCGCGAGATGGAAAGCCCGGAAGAGCCGGCCGCGTTCGATTAGGGCTGTGAAGCAGGAAGCGGGAAGCAGGAAGCAGGAAGGCGCATTACTCAGAGTTGCGCAGGCAAATCGAAGATGCTTTCAAATATGCCGGGCTGGGGCGCCGCCTGCCATGGACGGAGCCGGGCGGAACCAGCCTGAAATTACTCCGGTAGCAGGAGCAGGGCTTCCCGTTTCCCGCTTCCTGCTTCTCGCTTCTTGCTCCCCGCTCCTCGCTTCCTTTATTCCCGGCACAAAGCCTTGAGCTGCACCTCCTTAATCATCTCAACCCATTTTGCCATTCGCGCGCGGATTTTTCTCCCGTGCCCGCAGAGCAGCATGTTCCGCTTTTCTTCACCGCTGATCGACAACTTTATGTCCCACCTCTCGGCTGGGAGAAGCCGTCCAAGCCTGTCGGGCCATTCGATCACCGCCACCCCATCCCCGAAAATAGACTCCTGCCAGGGTAACGTCTCAAGCTCATCGGGGCCTGAAATCCGGTAAAGATCCAGGTGGTAGAGATGAAGACGCGCCGAGTACTCGTTTATTATGGTAAACGTCGGGCTGGTTATCCGCACCTCGGATCCAACGCCAAGCCCTCTGGCAATTCCTCGGGTAAGGAGCGTTTTGCCCGAGGCGAGTTCTCCCCAGAGCGCAAGGATATCACCGGCCAGAAGCAGTTCGCCTATCCTTCGGCCAAGGAGCAAAGAACACTCTTCGCAGGGGGAATTGAAGAGAAAATCATTCATACCCTAACATTTACCTTTTTGGCCTTCTAGAAAGCCTAATACAGCGGGGACCTGGTCAAGCATGTCCGTTGCCAGAAGCCCCCTGGTCGAGACCCCGCCGAATATCCGGTCGCATGCGGCTCCGTGGACATACACCCCCAGGCAGGCAGCTTGAAAAGGATCGAATCCCTGGGCAAGCAGACCGGCGATAATCCCGGTCAGAGTGTCTCCCGTTCCCCCGCTGGCCATTGCGGGATTTCCAGTGCTGTTTATCGCGAGCTTTCCATCCGGCGAGGCAATAATAGTCCGATGGCCTTTGAGGACCAGCACCACACCGTACTCCCTGCTGAACTTCGATGCGGATTCCAGCCGGTTGCGCTGGATATCCGATACTGTGCAGTGACAGATTCGGGCCATTTCACCCGGATGAGGTGTGAGCACGAGCGGAGTCTCCGCCTTGCGGAGAGTGGCAGGATCTTCGGATACCGCAGTAATTGCGTCGGCGTCGAGTACTATGGGGCAGGGCGCCTTTACCAGCAGCTCTTTGACAAGGGTTGCCGTGTCCTCATTGGTAGAAATTCCCGGGCCCATCGCCAGGGCTTGCTTTCCTTTCAGGAAACCGAGAATTTGATCCAACGCCGCAGAGGCGGAGGTCTTTTCGGGAGTTTCAGCAATAGGAAAGGTCATAGCCTCCGTCAGCTTTACTTCCAGAATCGGATTAAGACTTTCCGGAATAAACAGCGTCACAAGGCCTGCACCTGCTCTTGCGGCCCCCAGGCACACAAGCGTAGCTGCCCCGGTTTTCCCCGGGGAACCCGATAGAACGCAAACGTGTCCGGCTTGTCCTTTGTGCGTTGTGGGATGACGCGGCTCGATCCACGATGAAAGGAACTTACCGGTGAGCCAATAGCGCTGAATGCCGGCGGACTGGACAAGGCCGGGCGGAACTCCAATGTCGATAACTTCGACCTGTCCAGCCAGTTCGGCCCCCCGCTCGATCAGGTGGCCGATTTTTAGAAAGCCGAAGGTGGCCGTGGCCGTGGCTTTGATGGCGGCCCCAAGAGGCAGGCCGGTTGTCGCGTCCAGTCCGGACGGAACATCGACCGCCAGGACCGGAACGTTCAGCCCGTTTATTCTCTCGATTATGTCACGGTACAGACCCTTCACTTCGCTCTTCAGCCCGGTCCCCAGAATGGCGTCGATAATCGCGCCGCTTTTGCAGACCGGTTCCCATTGCTCATCGAAGTCTTTCTCCTCCTGCCATACCGTTATGGGAATGCCGATCTTTTCGAGAGTTGTGAAGTTTATCAGCGCATCTCCGCTCAACTTCACTGGAGAACGAAGACATACGACGTTTACCTGCGCCCCTTTCGAATGATAAATTCTGGCCAGAGCGAAACCGTCGCCGGCATTGTTCCCGCTTCCGGCCACTACCGTGATCCGCCTGCCAAGGAGATCCGGGACCACCCGCAGGAAGAAAGCGGCGGCGCCCTGTGCGGCGTTTTCCATCAGAACGATTCCGGGGATTCCAACTTCGTGAATGGTCTGCTCATCGAGTTCGGCCATTTCCTTGGCGCTAAGGACCAGCATTGTTTTCCTCCTGCGAAGAAATGCTAAAATCCACTCGAAAATATCACATCGAAACTGAAAGAATCATTCAAAAATTTCGTGCATAAGCTTGCAAAATCTGTTATCTATCTCTCCGTTTTGAACGGGCGCATGAGTCTTGATGCCGGAATATCCTGGTAAATAAGTGGTTTAGGGATTTATTGTTGTGCATTATAGCGGCCTTCGAATTTCCATGCTCTGATTCCACTGCTCCTCTCTGATCCGCAGCACAAAAACCATCCTATCCCAAGTAACCGGTAAACCAGTTTTGTTTTTGAGCCAGAGGAGAATGGCTTGTGATCTCCCAAAAGCTTATGACCGACTTTTTAGCGGTAACTCTGTATTTGCTTGCCGGGCTTGCCTTTGCAGTCGTTCCCATTATCATTTCAGTTCTGGTTGCCAGGAGGAGCCGGGGAACGCAGCGTGAAGCGACCTACGAAAGCGGCATGGAAACCATCGGGAGCGCCTGGATCCAGTTCACGGTCGCCTATTACATCTACGCCCTGATCTTCCTCGCCTTCGACGTTGACGTGCTCTATCTCTTCCCGGTGGCGCTGGCCTACGGCAAATACGCCTCTCGTGACCTGATCGAAGTGATAGTCTTCGTGGGAATATTGTCGCTGGCAATTGTGTATGCCTGGCGAAAAGGAGTTTTTGAATGGCAAAGAAGGTGAGAGAACCGGGCGAGCCGGTTGTCCAATTCGCTCTCCTTGACGATATTTTGAACCTCGCGCGCGCCAATTCGCTGTGGCCAATGACGTTCGGTCTGGCGTGCTGCGCGATCGAGATGATGGCTGCAGGGGCTTCGCGCTTCGACCTGGACCGTTTCGGGGCAGGTGTGTTCAGGCCCTCTCCGCGCCAATCCGATGTAATGATCGTGGCTGGAACCATTGCCAAAAAGATGGCCCCTGCTATTCAAATGCTTTGGGACCAGATGCCCAATCCGAAGTGGTGTATTGCGATGGGTAACTGCGCCATTTCCGGCGGTCCTTTCGAATATGAGGAGCAGTATGCGATAGTGCCGGGAGCGCATCTTCTCGTCCCGGTGGACATAGTAATTCCAGGATGTCCCCCCCGGCCCGAAGCCCTCATTCAGGGGTTGCTCGCTCTCGAGGATAAGATCACCGGTGGTGAGGACAGGAACCTGCTGCGCCGCTTCAAAAGAGTGTCGGAGGCGTAAACTGAAATGAAAGTAAAGGAATTGGAAGCAGTAATGCTCGAGAAGTTCCCGGACGCGCCTCTTAGCCGGGACGAAACAGGAATGACAGGGGCCTCGTGGTCCATAATCGTTCCGATCTCGGGCATCAGGGATGCGGCAAAGGCGTTCTGGAGCGCTGGATTTTTCCTGGAGTCGATAACGGCGCTGGATTTTGAGGATACCTTTGAACTGGTCTACCATTTCAACTGCTATGAACCCAAATCCCGGCTGGTGGTTAGGGTGCTCTGCGGCCACGACCAGGTCCCTCCCTCGATTTGTGATATCTTTCGCGGCGCAGGTTGGCTCGAACGCGAGGTACATGACTTTTTCGGGATCAGCTTTTCCGGAAATACTGACTTGAGGCCGCTGCTGCTTCCTGAAGACGCGGACTATCATCCGCTGAGGAAGACCTTCGGCAAAGTCAGCGCATACCATAAGCGAGAAGAGATTTATGGCTGAACAGGACAGAACTGAGGAATCTCGAAGGATTTACTCATTAAACCTCGGACCGCAGCATCCCAGCACGCACGGTGTTCTCAGGATCCTTCTGGATCTGGACGGCGAATATATCGTCAAAGCCGACCCGATCATCGGATACGGTCACCGGGGCCACGAGAAGATGGGAGAAAACAGGCAGTATAAGCAGTTTCTCCCCAACGCCAGCAGATTGGATTACCTCTCAGGGATGATCTTCAATCATGGATTCGTCCTGGCGGTTGAAAAACTTGTCGGGATCGAAGTTCCGGAGCGCGCGAAATACATTCGTGTCATCGCCTCCGAGCTCAATCGCATTTCCAGCCACCTGCTCTGGTTCGGAACATACATTATGGATCTCGGTGGTTTTACGCCCTTCCTGTACGCATTCGACGACCGCGAGCAAATTCTGGATATTCTGGACTCGGTAAGCGGTTCAAGGCTTACTTACTCGTATTGCCGCTTCGGTGGAGTCACTCGTGACATCGACTCGAAGTTCATCGACATGACCCGCGCTTTTCTCAAGCGGATGGAGTCTCGATGGGCCGATTACGACGACCTGGTAACCAAAAATATCATCTTCATACACCGCACCAGGGACGTCGGTGCTATTAACCCGGAGCTTGCCCGCCAGTACGGAGTTACGGGACCGAATCTGCGCGCCTGCGGTGTTTCTTTCGACGTTCGCAGGAGCGAACCCTACGAGGTGTATGACAGGCTTGATTTTGAAGTTCCCACGGGCTTAAACGGCGATGCCCTGGATAGATATTATGTGCGTTTCAAGGAGATGCAGCAGAGTTGCCGTATAATCGATCAGGCCCTGGATCGGCTTCCAGGGGGAGATTTCATTGCCAAGAAGGTCCCGCCGAAGCTCAGCCCCCCTAAAGGTGAAGTCTATGCTGCATTCGAAAGCGCTCGCGGTCTTAGTGCTTTTTACCTTGTCAGCGACGGCAGCCCCGGTCCGTATCGTTGCCATATCCGGGTTCCAAGCTTTGGCAATTTGAATGTTTTGAACGAGGTGTTGCCCGGGACGCTCGTTGCCGATGCAATTTCAATTCTGGGCAGCATCGACGTGGTTATTCCGGAAATTGACAGATAATTGCTTTTGGGAGGAAGAATTGTCCGAGGGCTTGTTCGGTTGTGAGTGGTTCCGGTTGATTTTGGGCCTGTTGATCGTATTGGGTTTTGCGTCGGTGAACGCCCTTTTCCTCGTATGGCTCGAGCGAAAGGTGGCGGGGCATATTCAGTTGCGCCCCGGCCCGATGGAGGTCGGCCCTCATGGTCTCCTTCAGACCATTATGGATGCTGTCAAGCTGATGGGCAAAGAGCTGATACTACCGGCGAAGGCGGACAGGAAGCTTTTTTTCCTCGCTCCCGTACTTGTTTTCATGCCGGTTCTGGTCGGGTTTCTGGTCCTGCCCTTCGGCCCGAGTATGATAATCCGTGATATGAACCTGGGGGTCCTGCTGGTTTTTGCTTTCTCCACGTTCACCGTTTTGGCCATTCTCGCCGGCGGGTGGGCTTCGAACAACAAGTATGCGCTGCTCGGCGCCATCCGCTCGGTGGCCCAGAATGTCGCCTATGAGATCCCGCTTCTGCTTGCTGTAATGAGCGTTGTGCTCATGGTCCATTCCCTCAGTTTTTCAGAAATTGTGGGCTCGCAAAAAAGGGTCTGGTTCATTTTTGTGCAGCCCCTTGCCGGACTGATCTACCTCATCAGCGCGACCGCCGAAACCAACCGCGCCCCGTTCGATATTCCGGAAGCCGAATCGGAACTTGTAGCCGGATTTCATACCGAATACAGCGGAATGGGATTCGGGCTTTTCTTCCTCGCCGAATACACCAATATGTTTATCGTGTGCGCCGTTGCAACCAGTCTGTTTTTCGGAGGCTGGCACGGCCCTTTCGGGTACAGCCTGGGAATACCCGGGGTCTTCTGGTTCCTTTTTAAGACCTACACGCTGGTTTTTTTCATCATGTGGGTGCGCTGGACCTTTCCCCGTGTCAGGTTCGACCAGTTGATGAACTTCTCCTGGAAGGTGATGATTCCGCTCAGCCTGGCAAATCTCGTGGTGACGGCCATTGTCGTCAAATTTATCTGATTGTTGGAGCAAGTTTTAAAATGAGCTATTTCAAAGAATTATTCTATGGCGGACTCAGCCTTCTGGAAGGCATGGCGGTTACCGTGCGGAGGCTGTTCCAACCACTGGTGACCGTCCAGTATCCGCGCAAAAAGATCCCGCTTTCTTCGGCTTATCGCGGGCATATCGAGCTGAAGATATTCGAAGATACCGGCACGCATAAATGCATCGTCTGCCTCAATTGTGAGAAAACCTGCCCCAGCGGCGTCATCACGGTGCAGGGTGTCAAAATGAAAGAGAAGGGTCCCAAAACTGCAACGCAGTATGTGATCGATTTCAGCAAATGCTCGCTTTGCGGCCTTTGCGTCGAAATCTGCCCCACCCAGACCCTGCAATATTCCAAAGAGTATGAGTTGGTAGGCGAGACGCGATCGGATTGCGTAATAGACTGTTTGGCACGGCTGGCAAAGCAGGTTGAAGAAAAGAAAACACAGGGGCTTGCCGCCTGATTGTGCGAGCAGACTCCGGACCTTTGCCGGCCCGGGGACTTGAAAATTCCATTTAGGGCAAGGGGATACGGATGGAAACTTTTAGCCTGAACATCATCACGCAGGCTGCCTTCTGGGGCACGGTCGCCTTGATTATTGCGGGCGCCTCGATCGCGGTATTTCCCCGAAATATCCTTTACAACGTTCTGGGCCTGGCGCTGGCCCTGACGGGCATCGCGGGCCTCTACAATTTTCTGGGCAGCTTCTTCATTGCTCTTATGCAACTCCTCATTTATGTGGGCGCCATCTGCATCGCAATCGTGTTTGCCATAATGCTTTCACGTCCGCTCCACCTGGAGACGCCGCCGAGGGCCACCCCTAAAGTGGCGATGGGACTTGCCGCCAGCGCGATCTTTTTTGTAGGGGCGGTGAGCGTGGCCCTCAAGACCGATTGGTTGCCCTCTTCCGCGCGCGTCGCAGACGAGTCGCTCTGGTCGGTCGAGAATATCGGTCATGCTCTGCTTACGCGCTATGAACTGGTTTTTGAAGTGATCTCGTTGGTGCTGCTCGTGGCTATCATTGGTGCGGTGATTACCGCCGGATTCAGCCGGAGGTTAAGTTCGTGAACAGCCTGTCCACTTATCTGATCGTCTCGGCCCTGCTTTTTGCAATGGGCCTTCTGGGAATACTCCAGCGCCGGAACCTGATCGGAATGCTGATCGCGGTCGAGCTGCTGCTCAATTCGGCCAACCTGAATTTCATGGCCTTTAACCGGTTTCTCACTCCTGACCCCGTCGTAGGGCAGGTAATTGCCCTTTTCGTCATGGGCCTGGCAGCGGCGGAGGCCGCAATCGGCCTGAGCATCATTCTGGCCCTCTACCGCAAAATGCACTCGATAAACATCGAACGTGCTCAGAAGCTGAAAGGATAGAACCGCTATGGGCGCATTCATTAGAGATCCCATCCTGCTCGCGACCGTTCTGGGTACAAATCTTCCATTTTTATCGATGGTTGCAATTCTGCTCTTCACAAGATCGAATCCCAAACTCTCCAGCAGAATCTCGGTGGGGGCAATCGCCACTGCTGCGGTCTGTGCGATTTTCCTGCTGGCAAAGCTCTACAGCGCCTCGCCTCTGCAATACCAGACCCTCTGGCTTAGTTCGGGAAAGTTAAACATCGCCTTCGGCTATTATCTGGACCCGCTGAGTCTGCTCATGCTGACCATTGTGGGCGTCGTTTCCTGTCTCGTGCAGATTTATTCCCTGGGTTATATGGCGGGCGACCCCGGATATAGCCGCTACTACGCATTTCAGTCCCTTTTCGCCTGGGCCATGATGAACATGGTTATTGCAGGCAGTATGCTCCAGTTGTTTGTATTCTGGGAGATGGTCGGTCTTGCGTCATATTTTCTGATTGGTTTCTACTACGAGAAATGGAGCGCCTCCCAGGCTGGAAAGAAGGCCTTCGTAATGAACAGGGTCGGAGACGTGGGTTTCTTTCTCGGTCTGATCTGGCTTGTCATCGGCTTCGGCAACCTTGGAATTCCCGAGCTCAATCACGCCGCAAGCACTCACGCTCTGCCCCAGAACCTCCTTACCGTCTCCGCCCTTCTGATCTTCTGCGGCGTTGTCGGCAAGAGCGCCCAGTTCCCGCTGCTGACCTGGTTGCCAGATGCAATGGAAGGCCCTACCCCGGTCAGCGCCCTTCTCCATTCTGCCACCATGGTCGCCGCCGGCGTTTACATGTTCAGCAGGATTTTTCCCTTCTTCGCCGCTTCCCCCGACGCCATGGCGATTGCCCTTGCAATCGGTACGGTTACAATGCTGCTCTCCTCTACCATGGCGATGGTTACATACGATCTTAAACAGGTCTGGGCTTATTCGACCGTCAGCCAACTCGGATTTATGGTGATGGCGCTCGCCGCCGGCGGATATTTCGGCGGAGTTTTCCATCTCACCACCCACGCCGGGTTCAAAGCCCTTCTCTTTCTGTGCTCCGGCATATTCATCCATGAATTCCACACTAACGACATGCGGATCATCGGAAAGCAGGGGGGCCGCAGACTGAAAATACCCATGGTGTGCATGGCGATCGGCGCTCTTGCGCTCTCCGGGGTTTTCCCGTTCTCCGGTTTTTTCAGCAAAGAGGCTATCCTGGGAGTTCTTGCCGCTCAACCGAATAAAATCTGGCTTGCAGCCGGACTTTTCGGGGCTTTTCTGACCGCCTATTACAGCTTCCGTCTGATTTTCCACATTCTGCTTCCAAAAGGCGGGATCGAGGAAAAGCATCATGAGGCCCACGCCCAATCTGCTCACGAGCATGAAGATGAGCACCACGGCTACATTTTCTGGGCAATGGCAATCCCCGTTATGATCCTTGCCTGTGTGACCCTTGTGCTGGGCTGGGCCGAGCACCCGATCGAACAGTTTCTGCTCGTGCATGCAGTTGAGGCCCACCCTGTCCAGCATATCGCCGAACACGGCGGCGGAAGCGACTTGCTCCTCATGGGGATGGGGATTTCGGCCGGTGTTTTCGGCATCATTTTGGCCTGGTTTGAATATGGAAGAAAAGGGGCCAGCCGCAACGGGTTTCTCAGCTACTTTCCCGCGATTT
>JBKQTS010000216.1:0-24503 GCA_052143075.1 Syntrophobacteraceae bacterium
ATTCTCAGACTGCATGAAATCTACCCGGCCGCTGCGGCCGGGCACAGCCTGGGAGAGTACAGCGCGCTTTATGCGGCAGGATCGTTATCTCTGGAAGATACGCTCAAGCTGGTCCGGCAGAGGGGGAGGTTCATGCAGGAGGCGGCGATTATTGAGCCGGGGGGTATGGCGGCGGTAATGGACCTGGAAGAGGAAAAGATCCGAGAGATTTGTTCGCTGGCTGGAGCGGAAATAGCGAACATAAACTGTGTGGAGCAGGTCATAATCACTGGGCCTGAAGTTGAGGTAAACAGTGCGGCGATGATGTGCGAGAAAGCGGGCGCAAAAAAGTGCATAAGGCTCAATGTCAGCGGACCATGGCACAGCAGGTGTATGGAATATGCTCGCGAAAGATTCGACCCGTTTCTCCGGGCATGTGTTTTCAAAGAACCCCAAATCCCGGTAGTTAGCAACGTCGATGCGAAAATCCTTGAGGCTGGTTCTGAAATACCGGACAAATTGGGCCGCCAGATCTGCAGCCCGGTCCTGTGGAGGCAGTCGATGGAGCGACTGATCGCGGCGGGATTCAGCAATTTTGTCGAGGTAGGCCCCAAGAAGGTATTGCGCGGACTTATGCGCAGAATCGACCGAAACGTGAAGGTGTTCAGCCTGGAAGACGATGCGAGTTTGACGACTTTTCTACAGGCTAACTGATCGAGTCTCAATATTCCTCATGATTCGGGTTGGTTTTACACCGTCTCGTATTTGAACAGCGGACAACCCTTGCAGACATCCATTCCCGGCCACGGTTCGCCGCCCTTGCCGAGAACCGAAGGACCGCCCATCTCCGTGACGCGCTTCAGCAATTGCGCGGCGCTGTCTTTGATCTGCGTTCCGGGGACGAAGAGATTCAGCATGGCCATATCAGTTTTGCCGGAAGTCTTGCTGCCGGCGCACATGGTGGTCATGTTGGCCGTATTGTGGTTAAAGGCCCAGACCGAACCGGAGCACACGGCGGAATTGGGAGTGTGATTAAAGGTGAGACTGCTGCGGCCGGTTGCGCCCATATAATCGTTGAGGACCTGGTAAGCCTGATAGGGCAACAGCATGAAAGAGACGACATCCGGATCCACCCCCGACGTGTCGAACATGGCCAAAGGCGCGGTATAAATGCCGTAACAACTCCCTGGAGGAAGCTTGGCTTTACTCCGGGGCGCTTCCCACGCGAGCTTTTCGTCCCGCAGATATTTCATGTGTCTTTTAGTGTCTTTTCCCTGATCCAACTCCCGGAAGCCGAATACGGGCTCGGCGTTTTCACACAACAGTTGGCTGGCGGGCATAAATATGGATTTATGTCCACCTCGGGCCATGGCAAGGTGTTGGCAGTAAGTGAGTTTGGCCTTGGCTTTGGCATTGACTTTATACTTGGAGATTTCGGCCTCATCAGCGCAGAATTTGACGCCCACAGGATCAAAATCCAGCCTGATATAGTAAATATAGGTGTCCACCACGTCCGTATAAGTCAACTGACTCCTGCTCTTGGCGGCGATGGCCGCCATAGCCTCTTGCAGTCCCATGCGATTTCTCCTTAAGGTCTCCTTGAAATATTTCCGGCTTCAATTATAATTTGCAGCACAATAGAATTCTAATTCGGATGGGCGGAGGTAAACCCAACCCCCGGCAGGAGCTAAAATTGCCTATTTACGAATTTAAATGTGCGAGTTGCGACAATATCGAGGAATTCATCTTGACGGGGAGCAGGCAAATCGAGATGAAATGCAGCGCATGCGGCGGAGAAGAGCTTCATCGCATTATGAGCCGCACGAATTATGCCATGGGTCAATCGAGTTCGTCAGATACCGCCGGTCCCTGCGCCACGACTCGTTCATGCGGACCCGGCAAATCGTGCACTTCCATAGAACTGCCGGGCCACGCGAAATAGGTTTAGTCAGGCTTTTATGGTGGTCTGATCTTTGTCTGCAGGGCAAGTTTATCCCTCAGTCCGCCTTTTCCTTTTTCCCCATTTTTTCGACAAGCTTTTCGTAATACACCTGGTTTTTCTCCAGGTCCAAAGAACTGCTGCGGGACATGTTGAGCTTCATGATGAGATAGTTCAACTTCTTGATCTGCCTGTATTTCTCCTTCGTGTCCCTGACTCCGTCGAGCAATTCCTCGATCGTTAAAATTTCTTTTCTGAGCTCGAGCTCAGGCGGCAGACAGTCGGCGTTCTTTAAAATTTTGTGCGCCAAACGGATGTCTTGGGGAATATGCCTGTCGTCCTCCAACTGGAGGGGCTTTCCCTTGCCGGGCAAATCGTCGAATTCGCCGTTATCCATTGCTTCGCGGATTTTTTTCTCGGCGATTTTATCGAATGCTTCGAATATACTACCCATAATTGTGCCTGTGGACGAATATCATGAAACGGTCCCTGCGCTCCGCAAGGCGCTGCGTTTATCAAGTTTCTAATTTTAACATATGTCACAGGCGGCACAAAAGAAAGATGTCTGCACACGGTTTAGCTTCAAACTTCTTCCATGATATTTTCCCGCCCCGCAGGATAAGAGTTCTGGGCGCCGGCCGGTTTGGAAGGCTTGCGGCCGAAAGGCTCAAGCGCCGATTTCCGGAGGCGCTCGTGTCGATAACTGACCGCGACGCGGCAAGAGTCGATGAAATTACCCGGAATTTGGGAATTCCGGGTGAGGTGGAGGAGTGCATCCAAAACATAAGCAGCATTGAACCGCCTGATGATTTATGGTTGATCCCGGCCGTGCCGGTGCACGTGGGATTCGAGTGGGCCATAAATGAGCTGAACAGGGTTGGAGAGGTCCGCAGGCTTCCAGTCCCGGGCGAGGTCGATTCGCAGTTGCCCAACCCGATTCGCGTTCCGTCGGGAACTGTTTACGCCAGCTTTGCCACGTTCGTTTGTCCAGACTATTGCAGCGAGCCCGAGGAAATTTGCACTCACACGGGAAAGGAGCGGCCCGGGAACCTGTATGAAGTTTTCGGCGGGCTCCTTGCGTCCGGATTCGATGCCGCAGTGCTGAGAAGCTGGCAACTTGCGCCGGGAGTCGGCGGCTATCCAGGACGGAGCCTCCACCAACTGCTTGCCGGCGTTGTTTCAAAACCGGGCGGATATCTGGTCGCAACCAGTTGCCGCTGCCACGGAGTTATGGACGCGCTGGAATGGAGAGAAAAAGAAGCAGGACTGAGGACTGAGGACTGAGTTGAAGACAAATAATGTGTCCTCATTTGCCTCCGTCTGATTTCTGTCCGCGCACGGAGGAGCGCAAGCCGCCCACGATCCTACCCACTTCCTCAGCTTGCTGTATGAGCAAGTCGAATGACACCTTGTCCAGATACGCCACATACAGGTGGGAACGCACTTCAGCGCATGACGCCTTGGCAATGGAGAGGAACTGGTGAAACTCGCCGCGACCACCACGCTCAAACCCCTCCGCTATATTGGACATGATCGAAACAGCGGCCCGCTGAATCTGCCCGCTCAGCCCATAGTCCTTGGCAAAGTCCCCATTCCGCGTCACCTCATAGATGGCTCGCGTAAGCCCCCGGGCTTTTTACCAGGCGATCAGGTCCTCGAATCTCTCGACTTTTGCCATCCCTCAGTCCTCATCAGGTCCTCAGGTTTACCAACTCAGTCCTCAACCCTCAGTCCTCAGTCCTCAGTCCTCAACCCTCAGTCCTCAACCCTCAGTCCTCAGTCTATTCCCTCTTCCTGAAGTTTTTTACCGAACTGAGCGATTACCTCCGGATCGTACCAGCCCCTCATCTCTTCCCCCAAAAATGCGAGCGCCTGCTGTGCAGAGAGCGGGTCCGCATAGAAGTATCTCTCTGAGGTGAACGTGTCGAAAGCGTCAACCACGGCGACTATGCGGGCGTGCAGCGGGATGCGCGATTCGGCCAGTCCGGCGGGATAGCCGCTCCCATCCAGCTTTTCATGGTGGAAAAGCATGCTATGTATAACGGTTTGCCCGATGTGGAGCATGGAACACATCCCGGCGCCCCGGACCGGATGCATTTTCATCAGGTCCCGCTCCTCAGTATTCAGCTTGCCGTGTTTATACAGGATGACTCTTGGAATGGTTGCCTTTCCGATATCATGGATAATTGCTCCCAGCGCCGTCTTGAGCCTTTCTTCGACGGGCATTTTCCAGCAACCCAGAATGGCTGCGCAATAGATGAATACGTTTACCGAGTGCGTATGAACACCGTAGCCGTGGGACAGGATAGGCGCCATGGACCGGAGCGCTGCGCCGGTGGAGAGGAACTGCAAGCTCGATCGCACTACGTTCTTCAGCTTGTCCAGAGAGCTGGAACTCAGGCCGAGTCGGCTGATTTCGAAGATTTCACTGAGGATGGAAGTGGCCTGGTGATACAAGACACTCGAACGGACGGTTAAAGGAATGGACTCATCGGCAATTATGGTGCCCAGGTGAGCTTCGAGATACCGATCGTAGTCAGGTTTTTGAGATGACTGGATATAGACTTCCTGGATGCCGTTTTCGTGCAGGATGGCCTTGTGAGCTCTGGTAAACTGTTCCCCCTGGCGGGTAAAGAGAATGAGGTTTTTTCCTTTCCTCACATAGATTGCAAATTCGCCGTAAGCTTCGGGAAAAATCATAAAAGGCGATATAGGGAAACAGAAGCCCTCATCGTCCGATTCGCCCTTACCCGCTGCAAGATGGAGTTCCAATTTGCTCCTGTTTATCAGCATCCGCCATATACCTCGCGAGACTGCGTTCCAGCTCCCAGCCTGCAAGGAGCTGTTCTCCGGCCTGCCGTTGGACCGTGAGGATTGTCTCCTCCCCGAGAGAGTTCTTAAGCTCCGGGCAGAAGTAGTTCAGGCAGAAGGCTTGACGAGCCTGGAGTTTGCACCCGTTGTCTCCTACAAAATAGCAGCTTCCCGGAAGATCCGTTTTTTCGGGAAGGACCGACCCGAGCAGCAGGTTCACAAAAAGCCCAATAAACCCGTAGCTCTCACCCATTTCTCTAAAACAGCAACTGCCCTCGCCGCTCACAGCGCACCTGGTGCATGCCGCCACGACCCCTGATTGGAGCATGGCCGAGTCGGTCTTGCCGATCAAATCACGAAGATTTCGGAGCAGCCGGCCCGATTCGGGGTCCTCCATGAAGTCGAGGCCAAAGCGTTCTTTGAGCCGCAACGCCTTTTCGATCTCTATTCTCAACATGCTGCCGCGCCTATTCATATATTCGTCCGGATCCAGAGAAAGGTTTAATTGAAACGGCGGGATTCTCCCGCAAAAGCAAGAATAATTCCCACGGAATCTTTGCTTCCAGTGCAAGTAATGCCTAATAAGTATTTAGAAATACTCCAGTGCAATTAAGTGAATTCCACCCCGGAGACCTCCAGCGCATGGGACTTGAAACTTATCATGAAAAACGCAGCTTCCAACGCACCCCGGAGCCGCAAGGAAAGGTCGAGGCAAGTCCGGCGGGCAATCTTTATATAATCCAGAAACACGCTGCAAGCCACCTTCATTACGACCTTCGCCTGGAACTTGACGGGGTTCTCAAGAGTTGGGCAGTGCCTAAAGGTCCGAGCCTCAAGCCAGCCGAAAAGAGGCTTGCAGTTCACGTGGAGGACCATCCGATAGAATATGGTTCTTTTGAGGGAATAATCCCGGAGGGAGAGTATGGAGGTGGGACGGTCATGCTCTGGGACCGTGGAACGTGGGAGCCGGAGGACGACACGCACAAGGGGTACGCCAAGGGCGACCTCAAATTCAAGCTCCACGGAGAGAAGCTGAAAGGGAGCTGGGTGCTCGCCAGAATGAAAGGAAAAGCGGGGGGAGATGAAGGCAAAAACTGGCTGCTTATAAAGAAACGAGACGATGCGGCCATTTCGGGATCAGAGCCCGAGCCGGTAGAAACCATGGAGAGGAGCGCGGCGAGCGGGCGGACCATGCAGGAAATCGCGTCTCAGCGGGAGAAATTCTGGGTCGAAGGAGAAACGGTCCTGCAGGGCAACGTCCGAAATGAGGTTTCGCAGTCAAAATCCGTTGGCTCGACAAGCAGCAATAGCGGAGTCGAACCGGTCAGGGTCGATCCGGCCGGCCTGCCCGGCGCCCGCCGGACCGGGCAACCGGATTATATTCAACTCCAGTTCGCTACGCCGGTGAGCAAACCCCCGCAGGGGGAAGACTGGGTCCATGAAATCAAATATGACGGCTACCGGATTCTGTGTAGACTCTCAGGAGGGCAGGCACGGCTTTTTTCAAGGAACGGAAAGGAGTGGACCCACCGGTTTCCGGAAATCGCCGAAGCGGCGGCCAGGATTCCGATTGAGACCGCATTTCTGGACGGAGAAATCGCTGTTGTGGATCAGCATGGGAGGACCGAATTTCAGGCGCTTCAGAATATTCTCCAGGGGCAAAAGACCGGCAGACTTGTTTACTTTGTTTTCGATATTCCCTTCTGCGACGGCTATGACGTTACTCAAACTCCGCTTATAAAGCGCAAGGAGCTTTTACTGAAAAAGCTTTTGTCCCTCAAACCTTCGGCCTACGAATCCCGGATCATCTACGCAGACCATATCTTCGGGCAGGGAGAGGCCGTTTTCCAAAACGCGTGCCGACTTGGGCTGGAGGGCATTGTGTCAAAGCGTTCCGACAGCCGCTATGAGCAAAAGAGGTCCAAGAGCTGGCAGAAGGTGAAATGCTCCATGAGGCAGGAGTTCGTAATCGGAGGGTTCACCGATCCCGGGGGGGCCCGGACCGGCTTTGGAGCGCTGCTGCTCGGATACTATAGTCCACAAGGCAACCTGGTCTATGCCGGCAAAGTGGGTACAGGATTCGATGACCAAACTCTTGGAACTCTTTCGCAACACCTGCGGGGAATCGAAACCGACACGCCGCGATTTGTCGATCCTCCTACCGGTTACGAGGCGAAAGGGGTCCACTGGACTGAGCCCGAAGATGTGGCAGAGGTCGAATTCAGCGACTGGACCGAGGACGGGATTCTTCGCCATCCCTCTTACAAAGGATTAAGAGAGGATAAAGATCCAAGGGATGTTGTCCTGGAACACCCGCAGGGAAAAGCTTCCAGTGGCGATGTCGAGAAAAATCCGACGGAGCCTGAGCGAAATCCATCAAGTGTGGCCCTCTCGAATCCAGACCGGGTGTTCTACCCGGAAATCGGAGTCACCAAGCTCGCACTTGCCCAATACTACACCGAAATCGCCGGCTGGATCATGCCTCACCTCGCAGGGCGTCCGCTTACACTTGTGCGTTGCCCTGAAGGGTGGCAAAAGGAGTGCTTTTTCCAGAAACACCTCGGGGATGCGGCCTCTGAGGTCCTCAGGTCCATTCCGATAGTGGAAAAAGACGGAATGCATTATTACAGCGTTGCTGATAATATCGAAGGAGTGATTGAGCTGGTTCAGATTGGAGCACTGGAAATACATGTCTGGGGAAGCCGGGAAGATAAGCTGGAGCAGCCGGACATGATGATATTCGATCTCGACCCTGCCCCCGAAGTAGGATGGGCAAGCATGATCAAGGCTGCCAGGCTCATGCGCGAACGGCTCTCAGACCTGGGTCTGGCCAGCTTTGTGAAGACAACCGGCGGAAAAGGACTGCACATAGTCGTCCCTCTGACGCCAGAGGCCGGCTGGGCAACGGTCAAGTCGTTTTCGAAGGCAGTTGCGGAGAGCATCGTCAGGGAGGTCCCCGGAGAATATATAGCCACCATGTCCAAGAAGAAACGCAAGGGCAAGATTTTTATCGATTATCTTAGAAACGGGCGTGGAGCGACAAGCATAGCGGCGTATTCGACAAGGAGCAGGCGAGGCGCCCCCATATCGACACCTGTCGCATGGGATGAACTCACGACCGACCTCAAACCGGACAGCTACAACATCCAAAATATCCGGCGCAGATTAGCCGGTCTCGAAGAAGACCCATGGGCAAGATATTTCTCGGTCCGGCAGGAAATAACGCAGGAAATGATGGAGAAAGCCGGAGTATAGACTTGCCGGCCTCCGACATCCAACACACGGCTCACGTCAATGCGTCTAAACCTCACCCTTTCCTTTTCAGGTCCGCCGCCCAGCAAGAGCCGAGGTTTCATTGTCCCTGATGAAAGCGCTTTTAAGGAGTTGCCTTGCGGAGTACATTTTTTCCGGTTACGGATTGACATTTATTCGGGAATATCGTTAAATTGCCTCTTTACGTTTCAGGCCAGATTTGCGGCCTTGACTGAATGGAGTGGAAGAAGCAGCTTCAAGATATTAAAATCCTGGAGGAAACGATGAATTTTGCTGGATTGGCATATGCCGCCGAAGCGCACGCACAGGACGCCGCTGGCGGAGTAGCCGGATTGTTCAACCTTGGCAATCCCATGTTTCTTATGATCGCAATGCTTGCGATCTTTTATTTTCTGCTGATTCGCCCGCAACAAAAGCGTGCGAAAGAGCAAAAACAGATGCTGGCAAACCTTCAGAAGGGCGACACGATTTTCACTGTCGGCGGACTCCGTGGAAGGATAACCGGTCTTGACGAGAATGTGATAACTGTAGAGATTGCCGACAAAGTGCGCGTAAGAGTCAACCGGAGCGCGGTCGGCGGGCTTGTCTCGAAGGGCGAAGCTGCCCCGGAAAAAGAATCGGCCAAAGAATCCTGAACAGTCGTCAGTGGTCGGTGGTCAGGCTTCAGAGAATCTTTCCTGACCACTATAGTCTGGCCACTGTCCACTCCTTTGGAGGCGTAATTGAAAAGCATAGGAATTCGTGCGCTTTTAGTTTCTGCAATTTTGATTATCGGTATTTTTTGCCTTATACCGACTTTCAGTTCTTCTCCCTTACCGGGGTTGTCGAATATCTTGCCGGAGAAAATCCATCTCGGCCTGGATCTCCAGGGTGGCATCCACCTGGTGCTCGAGGTTGAAGCGGACAAAGCGGTGGAAAATGCGGCCGAAACGTATGTCGAGCAGATCAAGGATGCTCTGCGCGCGAAAAAGATCGGGTTTACCAAGGTTGTCAGAACGGGCGCATGGGACATCGAAGTGATCCTGCCTTCCAGCGAGCAGTTGAATGAATTCAACGACTCGATAAAAAGTGATTTCCCATGGCTGAAACCCGCCACCTCCGAGACCACGCCTGACGGAACGAGGTTGCTTCTCACCATGGACCCGAAGAAAATCAACGATCTTCGAACCATGGCGGTAGGCCAGGCCCTCGAGACCATCAGGAACAGGATCGACCAGTTCGGAGTAAGAGAGCCTGATATTCGGCCTGAGGCCGGCGACCGGATACTGGTTGAACTTCCAGGAATAAAGGACCCTCAGGAAGCCATAGCCCTCATCGGAAAGACGGCTGTCCTCGAGTTCAAGCTGGTAGCGCAAAACGTCACGGATCAGGAAATCCACGATAATAAACTCCCTCCGGGCGTAAAGCTCTATCCGATGAGGCCCTCGGACCGAAACAGTTCGGAAACCAAGGTCCCCCTTGAAGACAAAACTGTGCTTACGGGTCAGTATATTACCGACGCCAGAGTTGGAATAGGCGGGCGTTCGTTCGGCGAGGCTCATATCTCGCTCAATTTCGATCCGCAGGGCGCCAAAATATTTGACCACCTCACAGCGGAAAACGTTGGCCGCAAGCTGGCAATAGTTCTCGACGGCGTCGTTTATTCGGACCCGGTTATAAAGGAGCGCATCCCCAACGGTACTGCCGTTATCGAAGGTTCCTACACCGACGAAGAAGCCAAGGTCCTGGCGATAGCCCTGCGTACCGGCAGGCTGCCTGCACCTGTTAAGATTCTCGAGCAGCGCACCGTTGGACCGGCACTGGGAGCTGACTCAATCAAAAACGGAATCCTGGCCTCGGCCATCGGCGGATTGGGCATTATCCTTTTCATGGTAGTTTACTACAGGTTCTCGGGAGCGATCGCAGACCTGGCTCTTGCCATGAACATCCTATTCATCCTGGCTGCGATGGCGCTTGTCGGGGCTACCCTCACGCTGCCGGGCATCGCCGGTATCGCGCTAACCATCGGGATCGCCGTTGACGCAAACGTTCTGATATACGAGCGAATACGCGAGGAGCTACGGCTGGGCAAAACGCCGCGCGCGGCGGTCGATACGGGCTACCAGCGGGCAACCATAACGATTATGGACGCCAACGTCACCAGCCTGATCGCGGCGTTGGTTCTCTACCAGTTCGGGACCGGCCCTGTGAAAGGCTTTGCGGTCACCCTCAGCGTCGGTTTGGCCGCGAACATGTTTACGGCGATCTTCGTAACCAGGATTATTTTTGACTATCTTCTGACCGAACGGCGGCTAAAAGAGCTAAGTATCTAGCGCAGAACCATAAGGAAAAAGAATGCAACTCATTAGACCGGATATCAATATCAACTTTGTCGGAATGCGCTACAAGGCTTTCATGCTTTCCGGGGCGATCATTCTCTTTGGGCTGCTCACCCTGTTCGCGCGCGGCGGGCTCAAGATGGGCGTCGATTTTGCCGGAGGCACGCTGATCCAGGTTAAATTCGACAAGCCTACCAATCCGGACGAAATCCGCAACGCGCTCCAGGGGATCGTCGCACACGCTGTCGTCCAGCAGATAGGCTCAAAGAACGACAATGAATACCTGGTCCGAACCGACGCCATTCACGAGGAACTGGGGAGTCTTTCAAACCAGGTAGCAGAGAAACTCAGCAGCTCTTATGGGCCGGGGCAGCAGGTATTGCGAGTGGAAATGGTTGGGCCGAAGGTGGGGCATGACCTTCGGCAGAAGGCGCTCTATGCCATATTTTACGCTTTACTGCTGATCGCCATCTATATCTCCGGACGATTTGAATTCAAATGGACCAGCAGCCTCATAATGGGAGGCGTGCTCGTTGTGGGAATTTACCTGCTCGAGGCGATCGGCCTTAGCGCTGTGTATCTGATCGGAGGGGCGCTTGTTATCACTCTTGTGCTCTGCTGGTTTCTCAAGCTCCCGTATGCGTTGGGCGCGCTGCTCTCACTGGTCCACGATATTCTGATAACGATTGGCATTTTCGCGCTTGTCAACAAGGAATTCAGCCTGGAGGTCTTTGCGGCCCTATTGACCCTTTCCGGCTATTCGCTGAACGACACGATCATAGTGTACGACCGAATCCGGGAAAACCGCAACAAAGACAAAAAGGTCAAATTCAGCGACATGATAAATGGGGCGATAAACCAGACCCTTAGCCGGACGGTCCTGACGTCGATGACCGTATTTTTCGTGATTCTTTGCCTTTTCCTTTTCGGCGGCACCGTAATTCACGATTTCAGCTTTGCGATGCTGATAGGCGTAGTGACCGGAAGTTACTCATCAGTGTTTGTGGCGAGCCCGATTCTCATTGCATATGAAGATCTGAAGAAAAAGAAACTGCCTAAACCGGCCGCCAGACGCGCAGTGGTCCAGGCCGGCGACGCTCAACCCGTTCGGAACCCGAAAAAGTCCAAGAAAAAACAACCTGCCGGGCAGGCAGATGCGGGGAAGAGTGTGCGCGGGTAAGGTGGCGGCAGAGCGCCTCGCGGAGCGTGGAAATATAGGTTCAATTGATACCAGGATCGACATGGCCCTGTGGCATCCACTCTCCGATTGCGTCACTGTGTTACCCAGACAGCCATATTCTTGAAATCGGCAAGGATTTTCCTGGTAACCGAAGTTTTCAAAAAGCTCCAGACTCCTTCCGGCTGAGAATGCCCAAGCCCTATTATCCCTATCCCGTTAGAGGCGCACCAGGAAAGGATTTCACTGGCAGTATCGCCCTTGTCCGGAATCAGCGTTATCTGAATCCTGCTCTCATCGAATCCGTAATTCGCCAGTATTGCGGAAGCCCTCAAAAGGTAGGAGAGCTTTTCTCGTCTCTGAGGCGTATCGGCGTAGCCTGCCAACTCTTTCAAAGCTTCCGAGGGACGGCATGAAATCGGCTGAGAGGGTTTTTTCGCTGCGTGCAGAAGGGTGATCTCTGCGCGTGTGCCGGCAAGCATGTAGCCTGCGTGGTCTGCTATCCGTAAGGAAGCGTCCTCATCGACTATGCATATTGCGGCGCTTTTCGGGTCGATTTTGCCTTCGGTGAACCAGACCGGACTCGACAGGCAGTGCTCAAGAAGGGCTGACGCGGAATCTCCCCTGATGAAACCCTCCAGGGCGCTTGTAACCCGCTTTTGTACAAGAACGGCATCGACTTTTCTGATGTCGGCCAGGAGGCATGCCTGTTTTGCGACGCTCATTTCTCTTTGCGCAATCTGTTCCTGTATCAGTTCCTCTGAGAAACCCTCCTTCAAAAGCACTTCTCTGGCTTGGTCGAAGATACGGCGCGCATCCTGCTGACGCCCTTCTACGAATTCCCTTTTTTTTCTCAGCAGTTCGCTGGACTGGACAACCGCTCCGGAATAAGCGGGTGGAAGCGGCGCAGAGAAGTAGCACAGGATCAGGTTTACTTCTGAAGGGGGGTATAGATGGCTGATGAATGCAACAGGCCGAAGCGATTCGTGTGACCCATCTATCGGAAGCAACAGGCACTTGGGTAGAATTTGCATCGAGATGTTCCTTTGAAAAAAATGCCGCAGTGAAGCATACAACTCCCGTGTTACATAGGCAGCTTGGAGATGATATAAGATAATACAGAGTCGTTATTCACCAATACGCTTTAAAGGAGAAAAGATGATCGAGAAACCGGTCTTCGAAACAAATTTTCCGGGGTTGAATCTTGTGTCGCGAGGAAAGGTAAGAGACATCTACGATCTTGGCGACTCTTTGCTCATCGTGGCAACGGACCGGATTTCAGCTTTCGATGTAGTCATGCCTGACCCGATTCCCGATAAAGGAATAATTCTGACTCAACTTTCGGAATTCTGGCTCCGCTACCTTAACGAAGTCATTGACAATCACCTGATAAGCACCGATATCAGCCTGTTCCCCGAAGTCTGCCGGCCTTACTCCTCTCTACTGAAGGGACGGACGATGTGGGTGAAAAAGGCAAAAGTGCTGCCAGTGGAGTGCATCGTCAGAGGTTATCTGGCAGGATCGGGCTGGGAAGACTATCAAAGGAGCGGCCAAGTGAGCGGAATACCTCTCCCCGGAGGGCTTATCGAAGCGCAAAAACTGCCGGAGCCGGTATTTACCCCTTCGACCAAAGCGCATATAGGCGAGCATGACGAAAATATTTCTTTTGAGCAGATGGGCGCAATCATAGGCGGACAACTTGCCGGCCGTGTTAAAGAGGCGGCGGTGGCACTTTACTTGAGAGCCTCGGAATATGCCGGAGGGCGAGGAATAATTCTCGCGGATACGAAATTCGAGTTCGGAATTGTCGACACAAAGCTGATGCTCGTCGATGAAGTGCTAACTCCGGACTCGAGCCGTTTCTGGCCGGCCGACCGCTACCGCCCCGGCAGCAGTCCGGAGAGCTTCGACAAGCAGTTTCTGCGTGACTATTTGAAATCGAGCGGGTGGAAGAAGACAGATCCAGCGCCTGAACTGCCCGAGGAGGTCGTGCTGAACACGCGGGCAAGGTACATCGAGGCTCTCAAACGGCTTTCGGGAAGGGACATTTGACGAAGATGGATTTGCGCTTTGTCACCTTGCATGAGATCGACCTGGACAACAGCACCTTCGAGGTTCGTAAATTCGCGGGACCTGTCCGCTTGCGAGAATCGCTTGCGCGCCTCGGAATTCTCGACCCTCCCTGGCTTCGGGAAAAGGCCGGCCGGCACATTGTGGTTGACGGCTTCAAAAGGCTTCGCTGGGCAAAAGAGCACGGGGCACAGGGGGCGGTTTGCCGCATTTTCCCTGAGGATTGCGATGCCCGGGAACTTTGGACGCGAAGGATCGAAAAGAAACTCTTCGAGCGGGAAATTAACCTGGCGGAAAAAGCGCAAATAATAT
The DNA here is from genome assembly GCA_052143075.1 of Syntrophobacteraceae bacterium. Lineage (GTDB taxonomy): Bacteria > Desulfobacterota > Syntrophobacteria > Syntrophobacterales > Syntrophobacteraceae > SbD1. The sequence continues at coordinate 13,880 of JBKQTS010000216.1, forward strand.
CCACCCTGTTCGGACTGTTTCAACATGGGGAAATTCCACGTTTTTTTCTTTCCGACCTGAACGTTGCGAACCGCCCGGAGGTCCTGCGTCAGTGGGCGTTGCTTTCGGCCATGGGGGCTGAAACCCTGAAACTAATAGCTTCCGGCGCTATAGCGGAGCGCGCGGCGCTCGAAGTCGCCGGATGGGACGAAAGGAGCAGGGATTCCGTTTTGCCTGTTCTCCAGGCGCTAAGGTGCAGTGCGAGCATCCAGGTGGAAATAGTTGAGCACATAAACGAAATTGCTATGCGCGATGAAAAGGTTGGCGCGGATATCATCGAGACCCCCCGGACACGCGAAATCATGGGGTCAAAGGAACTGAATCACCGCCAAAAAACGCAGGCGCTCAGGGAGTTTCTTGCCGCACTGCGCCACCCTCGGCTCAGTGCGAGTCAGAAGCGGTTCCAGCGGGAGATCGAATCCCTTGGGCTGCCTCCCTCGGTAAGGATCATCCCGCCTCCGGCTTTCGAAGGCAACAATTGGAAAATGGAACTGAGTTTTACGGGACCTGAAGAGCTTCGAAAGATTATCGACTCAGCCGGGTCACTGGTCGAATCAGACCGCACGGCCGCCATTTTTAGTGCGGCTGGGCGCCGCAGCCAGGATTGACTCCGCCGGGATCTCGACGCTATCCATGACCTGTCCATGACCAGAGGCAGGAGGCTGGATCGCCAATCTCGACAGCCCACCCGCCCACCCGCGAGGCGGGACCCCGCGGATGAGTACCGGGGGCATTCGGAGCCGCATCTTGCTGTGAACAGTCAGGAACAAAGTTGATGAGAATACGCGCTCCCAAAAGAGTGATCGTCGAATCCGCCGTTGCGGAGGGCGCCCTGGCCGCCTCGCTTCGCAAAAATCTGCCTGGCGCCTCTTTTGAAATCGTAGACAGAATTTCGGATACGAATTGTCACGATCCCGAAATTCTCGAGGTGGCCAGCTTTCGGGGGAGGTTTCTGAAATCCTGTCCCGGAACGCGCCACTATCATTGCTGCGGATACAGGATTCTCCATTTCGGCGCCCAGTGCTCACTCGACTGCTCCTATTGCATCCTCCAGGCTTACTTGAACCAGCCGAATCTGAGGGTGTTCGGCAACCTCGATGAAATGTTCCGCGAACTCTCGGAGGTCCTTGCGCAAAACCAGCGCAGCTTGCATAGGATCGGGACCGGAGAATTTACCGATTCTCTGCTGCTGGATCCTTTTACGGAACTGTCGCGATTGCTTGTTCCCTATTTTGGCAAGACTTCCAATGCGATCCTGGAACTGAAAACAAAGACCAATTTCATTGAAAACCTCCGTGGACTCGATCACAGGGGCCACACGATCATAGCCTGGTCGCTCAACTCGAGCGAAGTCCGGAAGCGTGAGGAGCCTTTTGCAGCCACCATCGCCGAGAGGCTCGAGGCGGCCCGCTCCTGCTCCGGCGAGGGGTATTTTCTGGCCTTCCATTTCGACCCTATTATCGACTATCCAGACTGGAAATCCGGCTACGCCCGGACACTCGATCGACTCTTCGCCGGAGTCGAGCCGGCTCGAATCGTCTGGATCAGCCTTGGGGCTCTACGCTTCATGCCCGCACTGAAGGGAATTATCAGAACACGCCATCCTTCGAGCCGGATTGCCTACGGGGAGTTCATTCGCGGACTGGACGGCAAGATGCGCTACTTTCGAGACATAAGGACGGAATTCTATTCCTTCATGGTTGACAGGATCCGGCAGGCTGACCCGGACCTGTGCACCTACCTGTGCATGGAAGATGACGATATATGGAAGGAGTCCTTCGGTTTTTCCCCAATAGAGCGTGGGGGGCTGAGTCAAATGCTCGACTGCGCCGTGGAGAAAAGGATGAACATCGGACCGCTGTGTTTAAAACCGGTAGGCTGATTCGCACGAACTCTAATTCGTGTCCATCCGAAAACCCCGGATGCGACACTTGCAGTTTCTGAGTCGGAAAGGGTCCTTTCCGAACAGAAACCTCGAGGGGCGTGGAGTTCTCATCCGGTGTTTCAGGATGGACTCTAATTCATTGCTCAAACCACTTTGTTTCTGATAAAAGAACGGCAATCATCGAATCTCCAGCATACTTTCTGCAAAAATCAATGCGGAGTTCGGAGATAGGTTTCCACACCCCGCGAGGCTACGCATTCAGATACGGAAAAGGGAATTAAATGTCTTACGGATTAAGGCGATATGAGACACTCCACAGACTCTGGTGGTTCGTATTTTTCTTTTTTTGCCTGTTTCTCGCCAGGTACTCAGATAGTTTCACTCATGTTCCCCGGCAAGGTCCGGAGTTCAAGGATGTAGGGAAGGCCGATTTCTGGACCGGTCTTCAGGGTATAGGCATGACATCGGCCGGCCGCGAACACTCCAGGGGAAAACAGGACCAGACAGACAAGGGGACAAGGCCGCAAAGCGGTAAATCAACCAGTCCGGGCGAGAAAAGGCAACCATCAGAACCTTCAGCCATGCAAGACGATTCCAGGGACAACATTGCATTGGTCAGCGGTATGCTTGTTTTTATCATCCGGGCGGGAATAATCTTTTTGGAACTGCGCCTGCTCTGGCTCGTGGTTCAATATGCCGGGAGATACCTGCTCCAGCTATTCATGTCGGAAAGCGAGGAGCATGGACCACCCAATGCTGAAATTGCCGGGACCAGACCGGAATCACTATTTTCCGTGCAGGTTCTGGCTGCTAAGATCAGGCGGAGTCCCCTGAGTTTTGTCCTGCATCCATTTATTCGCCTTCGGCTCATGCTGTCCGGCTTTCAGAAAAACGTTTCATCGGAAGAACTATTCGAAAAAGAGCGCCGGGTGGTCGAGTCTGACTGGCGCATTCTGGACGGTTCATGGGGGCCATACCGATGCCTGTTCTGGGTCCTTCCCGTCCTTGGACTCGCTCAGACCGCCCTGCTCCTCATTGCCCAATTCAACGTCGCATCTTCAGGTTTTGCCTTTGTTCCTCAAAAGGAAGCTCTCGAAGCCGCTAAGCCTTTTGCCAACCTTACCGCTCAAAAGGAAATACTCGACGCCATCAAGCCCACTTTGAATCTTCTGCTTCCTCTGATCCAGGCTGCAGGCATGGCCGTTTTTTTCCAACTCGCCTCCACCCTGCTGAGGTATTTTGAAGAGCTTTATCTTTCAGATCTGGATTCGTTCATCTATGACCGGCTGCTCTCAAGGCTGCCTTTCAGGAGCAATGACACCATCCTCATTCTGGAGACACTTCAGCAGCAGTTTAGAGAGCTTCAAGCCGCACTCAAGAGTCTGGAGAACAAAGTCCTTTCGCCATCGGAAGTTGAGAAACAGACATGAAACGTTCGGATCGGGGATCAAAAATCAAGGTGGGGCCGCTGTTGAAAAAGTTCCTGGAACAGCATCCCGCTTTTGCAGCCAACCCGATCGGAGACTGGAAGGACCTGGTTGGCGAACAGGTAGCCCGCTACACCATACCCAAGTCGCTTAAGAACAAGGTGCTGATAATCGTCGCCCACGATTCGGTCTGGAAGCACCATCTCGAGCAGTATAAAGAAGTCTTGGCGGAGAAAATCAATGCCGCGCGGCCCGAACGCATTGTGGAGCAAATAGTCATAAAGGTCGCCGAAATGCCCGAATCGGCGCCGGTGCTAAACCCCGCTCACAAAGACCTGGAAAAAATCAAGGCCAGGCGATCCGCCGCGCGCAGAAAACTCAAGGCCCCTGCCAGGAAACTGACCCCGGAAGAACAATCCCTGATAAAAAGTCTGCCCGATCCCGACCTGCGGGAAATCGGCGCAAAGCTGCTCAAACGCCTTCCAGCAGGGGAGCAGGAAGTGGAGTAGTCAATGGAAGTGGGATGGACTATAGTAAGCGGCGTAAGTAAGGCGTCATGCCGGCGAAGGCCGGCATCCAGTAGTGGCTGTCTGAATTCCTGCTTGCGGTGGAGTGACGTCAACTTTTCAAGGTCGTTTCCTATAATTTTTGAAATGAAGGAATAGCTCATGTCTCAAATGATCGCTTATTGTGGCCTTGTCTGTTCCAGTTGTCCTGCGTTTCTTGCAACTAAAAATGATGATAACGTCGCCAGGGCAAAGACCGCAGCATTGTATTCCGAGAAGTTTGGAATTCATTTGAAGCCTGAAGAGATCAATTGTGAGGGATGTAAGTCCACGGAAGGAAAGCAACTCGGGTATTGCCGGACTTGTGCTATCAGGCAGTGCTGTAGCGGAAAAGGCCTGGATAATTGCGCAACTTGCGATCAGCCGTGCGAAAATCTAAGTAAGTTTCATGAGTTTGCGCCGCATGCAAAAGCGTGCCTGGAAGCACTCAAAAAGCAGGCCGGCTAAGATCGAGGCAGCTTTTCATGTCCCTCTGGGACACCCTGGACCATGAAAACAACCGTAGGGCGGGCTAAGCGGACCCTCACTTCGTATCGGGTCCCCGCTTGACGCATCATCCCAGGCAATGCGTCAAGTCCGCGCCCGGAACCCTCACTGCGTTTCGGGTTCGCGTTGGACATAGTGGAAGCGCCTTTGACGCTGGACCCTCACTTCGTTCAGGCCCGGGCCTAACGTTCTAATCGTTGGCTAATGCTTCCAGTCCGGGCACGAACCCTCACCACGTTCGGGTTCGCGGTGGCCAATTCGAAAGCGCCTACAATGCTTCAAGTTCGCGGCCGACTTTTTGTGAGGCCGCTTTTATGAGTGCCCAGTTCGCGCCCGATCTTTTGTGAGGGCGCTTTGTGAGGGCGGCACAGCCCACCAAGTCTTTTCGTAACAGGCCTGCAGCAAACTACTGGCAAAAAGTCTAGTTTATTTAGAACACGACCAAGAGTCAATAAATTAAGGTGGATTTTCTGAATTTTTCAAGACTTCGGGGCCACAATCATTATCAGATTGCGGCCTTCCATCTTGGGGTGCTGCTCGATTACGATTTCTTCCTTCAGTTCTTCCTTTATACGTTCCAGAACCTTGAACCCTTGATCGGAGTAGGCGATCTCCCTTCCACGAAAAAGAATCGTCACCTTCGCCTTGTCCTTCTGCGACAAAAAACGCTTGATATGGCGGATTTTCACCTGAAGATCGTGCTCATCGGTCTTCGGGCGAATCTTTACTTCCTTTACCTGGATTACGGTCTGTTTCTTTTTGGCTTCCTGGGACCGCTTGTTCTGCTGGTATTTGAACTTTCCGTAATCCATTATTTTGCAAACAGGGGGATCGGCGTTCGGGGCCACTTCGACAAGATCCAGATGCTCCAGCGCCGCCAGCTCCAGGGCCTTGCGGATCGGAATAATCCCAAGCTGCTGGCCGTCATGCCCTATCACCCTGACTTCCGGACCTCGAATCTTTTCATTCACATTGGCCTGTTTCTCCAGTGTCGTTTCTCCTTTTGATTAGGGTTTGCTTTTTTCTTCCATATAATGCCGTTCAGTTTGTTCAAACAATGCCCAGGCCAACACGCCCCTTGCTCGACTCCAGGCACTCCCTTTCTACTAGTTCGGCAAACTGAGGCGGAGTCATTAGACTCAGTTGAGTTCCGTCCCGTTTCCTGGGCGCGATGGCATTCCCCTCGACTTCCTTGTCCCCGATAACGAGCATGTAGGGGACTTTCTGCATCTGGGCTTCCCGGATCTTATACCCGAGTTTCTCGCTTCTCATGTCGACCTCCGCGCGAACGCCCCGGCTCCGGAGTTCTGCGCAGACCGCCTGCGCGAAACCGAGCTGCGAATCGGTAACAGTGACGATCATCGCCTGAACCGGGGCCAGCCAGATAGGGAAAGCCCCTGCATAATGTTCTATGAGAACTCCCAGGAAACGCTCAATGGCCCCCAGAATCACCCGGTGTACCATGACCGGCCTGTGCTTGCCCCCATCGGCCCCAATATAAGTCAGATCGAATCTTTCGGGTAACGTGAAATCGCATTGGATTGTTGCACACTGCCAGCGCCGGTCAAGGGCGTCTTTGAGCTTGACGTCGATCTTCGGCCCATAGAAAGCTCCCTCCCCTTCGCATAGATGATACGGGAATCCCTTCTCTTCAAGCGCCTGCACCAGAGCGCCGGTCGCCCGCTCCCAATCTTCATCCGTGCCGATGGACTTCTCGGGCCGGGTGCTGATTTCCATCTCGAAGTCGAAGCCGAAAATCCCCATCACATCAATAATAAAATCAATTATAGCCTTGATTTCGTCGTTCAACTGCCCGGCCGTGCACAGGATATGAGCATCGTCCTGGGTAAACTGCCGGACACGAAGCAGGCCGTGCAGCACCCCGGATTTTTCGTGCCGGTGCACCGTCCCCAGCTCAAAGTAGCGGAGTGGCAGGTCGCGGTAGCTGCGCATTTTGGACTTGTAGATCAGCATGTGGGACAGACAGTTCATCGGCTTTACACCGTAAGACTGCTCATCTATCTCCGTGAAATACATATTTTCGCGGTAGTGATCGAAATGCCCCGATTTCTGCCACAATTCGGTCTTGAGCAGCGTCGGCCCCACCACTATCTGATAGCCGCGCAACAGGTGCTCGCGTTTTTCAAAGTTCTCCAGGATATGGCGAATGAGCGCCCCCTTAGGGTGGTAAATAACCATCCCCGCACCGATTTCGTCCGAGAAACTGAACAGATCGAGTTCCTTTCCCAGCCGCCGGTGATCGCGCCTTTGAGCCTCTTCCAGAAATTTTATATACTTCTTGAGCGACTCCACATCAAAGAAGGCGGTCCCATAGATACGCTGGAGCATCTGGTTGCGCTCATCTCCGCGCCAGTAGGCCCCCGCAACGCTTGTGAGCTTGAAAGCCTTGAGAAAACCCGAATGGGGAACGTGAGGTCCACGGCAAAGGTCGATGAAATCACCCTGCTGATAAAACGAAACCACAGGATCGGTAAACTCCTCGAGAAGCTCCACCTTGTATTTTTCGCCGACTTCGGAAAAGTAACCTATCGCCTCTTCGCGCGGCACTTCCCGCCTGGAGAAGGCAAGCTTCTGCGAAGTGATCTCCCTCATCTTGGATTCGATCTTTTCCAGGTCCTCCTGCGTGAACGGTCTCGGCACGTCGAAATCGTAGTAAAAACCGTTTTCGATTGCGGGGCCGATGGCAACGCGCGCTTCCGGAAAAATCGACTTCACGGCCTGGGCCATTATATGCGCAGCGCTGTGTCTGAGGATTTCAAGCCCCTTGGGCGAATCGGTTCCGACCCCTTCCACGACGGCGTCCTCTTCGATCTTGCGGGAAAGGTCCACCAATTGGCCATTCATCTGTGCGGCGATCCAACCATCTCTCGAATGCCCCATTTTGCCCAAAATTTCCGAAACGGCGGTCCCTTTAGGCACTGCAAGCTTACCTCCACCGGGGAGGGTAATCTCAATTTCTTTCGGCATATTTCATTCCTGATGTTTAAATCCGGCATTCCGATCAAGCGCTCTCAACAAAAAAAGGCACCCCCACCATTTTGGAAAGATGCCTCGAATGGAAATGTCGCCCTTCAATGCCGAAATTTTATCTTCCTGCTGTGATCCGAGTCCAATTAGGCAGCCAGCCTAGCTCTTAGAGGAGTCTTTAAATTTGAGAACACCTTTTCCTCCATGGCTTGGTAGGCACGGGCGGTTTCGAACCGCCGGCTTCTACCGCGTCAAGGTAGCGCTCTCCCACTGAGCTACGTGCCTACTAAACTCTTGATCTATAACGACACGCCCTCATTATGTCAAGGAAAACATCATTGGGCCGTGTTTGCCGGCCGATGCCGCTTGAGCAGGGACAAACCATTTAACAGGTACTGTCCCCCACTCAATATTGAAAAACCGGCCGTTGCTATGAACGAGACCGAATATATCCACCCCGAAACTTCCAGAATCGATCGCCCGAGCAAGGCAAAAATCGTCCCCAGTTGAAACAGGGTTGTCAGCTTGCTTGAGACCAACGGCTTTATCTCGAATTCCACCTGCCAAAAGTACAGAACGAAAAAGCCGCCCAGAATCACAAGGTCCCGGCCTACAACGATCAGCACCAGCCAGGAAGGTATCTCACCGACCTTCCACAGCAGGACAAAAGAGGTTACGAGGAGCAACTTGTCGGCAACCGGATCTATATAGGAACCCATCCGGCTTTTCTGGTCGAGGACCCTTGCAAGCAATCCATCGAGGGCATCTGTCAAACCGGCGAGGAAGAAGACAAAAAAGGCCGCCGTCATACATCTTCTCAACAGAAGCCAGGCAAGCACAGGCGTCAGAAAAATGCGTGCGAGCGTAAGCAGGTTTGGTATTGTCATCTCGTTTCTGCCTGGACCCCACCGGAAGAAGAAAACGAAACTTTCATGGTCTGCGTTTCCGTCGAATAAGAATCTATCCGCACAGTCGCGCCGCTCGGAAGCCGAGTCCCGCTCATTTTCAATATATACTCCCCATTGACTCCATCGAGCTGCACGGCGCTTTCCGTCGCCCCTATCCGCAGGCTGGTTATCTGCATATTTTTGAATTGTTCATGCAGAATGCTTTCCAATTCCATCCAGTTGGGATACTGGGCAGACGGCAAGTTGATCAAGAGCGGCCCTACACTTGCCTCTTGGGCTGGCGATGGCCCCCCGGGAGTTGAACTGCCTGCTCCGCTCCGCTGAGTTCCGCCGGCCTGAGGGCCCCCAAGCACACCGATCAATTGTGGAGCGATTCGCCTTGCAAGCTCCAGCGCCCCGTCCTGGTTAGACATCTCCTCCATGCTCTGAGCCTTGTGAACTTCGAACTCCGACTTGCCCTGACCGATCCTGATCACACGCAGACTGGCGTCGAGCGACACCTGCTTGCTGTTGCGGTCCTCGGCGTAGGAAACCTTGCCCACCACCACGTCCTGTATGCCAAGCCCCTCCGCAACCGATATAACCTGCGACGGGGGGATATTGCCGGACAGATCCATCTTCACAGAACCGGGCTGAGGAAAAAGCAGCGAGAAGTTATTATCGTCCATTTCCTTGCCAAGACTTCGGGCAAAAAGAGAACTGACATTTCCGCTCTCCGTCGGGAGCACCCATTCCTGATCCCATTTCTCCGCAACTGCCCACAGGATTTCCCTCTTTGTGGCAGCGATTCCGCGGTAAGACGGTTTGCCGGCGCCCTGCCCGATTACCGGGGGCTGAGAAGCCGAAGGCTGCGATTCATCCGGCTCTTCAGCAGGTTCGACGTCCTCTTCCACCCGCGCGTTCTCTCTCTCGGTTGCTGCGGCGGGGGCGCTGACCGCGGCCGAAGGCGCAGGTTGCGCCACGTCCTTCTGTTGGGCAGCCAGAATTCCTGATTTCTCCAGGTCCTCTTTTAGCGCCCCCACGGAAACAGTAACCTGCCCGACCACGCGAAACATTCCGCCCGTCTGCTCTTGAGAAAAGACCTGGTAGGAGTCGACGTATTTTGCGGGTTTGGCCAGGACCCTTTTCTGGATCTCGGCAAATTGCGCACCCATCTGCGCTGGACTGAGAAATGACCCTATTGCCTGGGTAAGCCCCTGGACCATAAAGTCCTGGATCGCCAGTTGCTGGCTCTTCGCCGGGTCCTGCGGGTCATAGACCGCCTGTCCGTTGCTGAAGTAAGTGGCCGGCCGGGACTGTGCGCCAACAGCAGGGTTAGCCCCGCAAATGGTCAAAATCGAAACCAGAAAAAAAAGAATAAAGACTGAAAAAACTAACCCATATCTTCTCATTGGAAGTTTACTCCGGCATTCTGATATCTTGAGTCACCTTTCGCACCCTTTCACTACAGCAACTCATGTCCCTGCGGGACACCCTGAACCATGAAAATGATCCTTTCGGCTCAAACTTTTCTTTTTAGAGGATTATTTGCTAACATACAAGCGGCTCAAGGAAAAGGAGAAAAACTTTGCAAACTCTGCCGGAAGAATGTTCCGTACGCAACTACCTGATAGACCCTTACCAGATTCACTACCTCAGATTCATCATAGAAGCATATCCCGGCATGGCCGTGGTATCCACTGTTGACTCAAAGCTCGGACTCGTCTCGTTAGCTGTCGCCCCCGGATGCGAGTCTGATATCCGCCAAATACTCGAGGCTGAGCGGGAAACCTTGAAACTGACCGAGGTGGATTCAAATTCCTGACGGACGCCGAACTCAGAGATTTTGACAGCAGATTAAAAAATTGCCTACGCCTCCCGTTTTGCCTTTGTCGCGCTGCCTCGGCCGGGCTGTTTCCATCCCGGATCGATTGTAAGAGTGTGTCATCATTAATCTTTTTCTTTGCCATGGAAACATCCTGGAAACATGATGGGAATTTTTGGTTTACTGCCGTAGTTTCCGTCCGGAAAGGGCCCTTTTCCGCCCTGGGGCGGTGGGACCGCCAGCCAGGATCTCGACGCTCCGCGAGGCGGGTGGCACAACCAGGATCTCGACGCTCCGCGAGGCGGTACATAGGTACGCCTCCGCGCAACCCCTCGATTTCCTGCACCTTTCGGTGCGGCGCTGGGCAATCCGGTAATGGCGGGGCACCAAACTGTACGCGCCCGTACGAAAAATGCCTCCTTTCCGACTCGGAAACTGCAAGTGTCTTATAAGGTGAAATTCTCCTACGTTTATAAGGTAAAATTCGCCTACGTTTATCCGGGTTTCCGGATGGACTCTAG
>JBKQTS010000217.1:0-25446 GCA_052143075.1 Syntrophobacteraceae bacterium
AGGTGTTCGATTGTGCGAGGCGTAACGCCCATAGCCTCGGCGACATCCGCTACAGTCCAGGCAGGCCCCAGCGGCCCTGCATCACACAGGAGCAAAGTGCGTGCGTAAAGGAACCGTTTCGCACTTGCCTTGCCTGTTTTCAGGGCATCGAGTTCCTGACGTTCTTGCTCTGTTAACGTCACACGGTATCGCGGTTTCATGGCAAATCCCTCCCTCTTTGGAATTTGCCATGATTATACTTCATTATACGAAAAAAGCAATGTTACATGGTACTAGAATGATCTGGGCACATTTGTGTGAGCATCCCGAAAAAGCTAATCACATTAACGGCATAATAAGCGGGCGTAAGGCACATTTTGGATAGCTTGCCGGTTACAGCAAGAGGAGGCGGTTGGCTTCGATTCCGATCGGGCGGCATGCCGCTGTTCATGCCCCCCTCGCAGGTGGGTCGGCGGGCTGTGGAAATCGTTGATTGAGGTAAGTTTGAACCGGAGGATCAGAACAATTCAAAAAGAAGGGAGAAGATCATGGCGGTTGTGAGAAGTCTTGAAGGAACGTTTTATGACATCCCTGAAAGCGAACTTGAAAAACACAAGGTCCCTGCCGATCAGGTGAAGGGCCTGATGGAGGCAGCCGGGCAGCCAATGCAGCAAAATCCGGGACAGCGGCCGGCGGGAGGCGGCCAGCAGAGGGGAGGCGGTGGACAGCCTCAGATACTTGTCCAGTTCATAGTGCAATCCCCCGTTGGCGGCGGCGGTCCACAGCAGGGACAGCAGCCTCAAGGAGCACCGGCGGAAGGCGATGAGAAGGTTGAGCCTCAGTGGTACTGGATCAACTGGGCAAACTGGGCAAACTGGTATAACTGGTATTAATCGCCTGGAGTGACGATTTGGAAATTGCCGTTTCGTTTTGCTGTGCTTCTTTTTTGAACAAAAGGCGGACATCCGGGTCGAAATCCGCCTTTTGTGTTCCATCCCTGATATTTTAACGAAGTGTACGCCACCTTAATGCCCCAGTGAGGCGGTTTACAGTATGGAGAATATCCAGCATTTTGCGCAATTGCTCACCACCCTTTGTTCCAGCGTTTTTGCGGGTGCCGCTGTCTATGTAAACCTCGTGGAACACCCGGCGAGAATGGCGTGTGGAACTATCCTTGCCGCCACGGAGTTTGCTCCAAGCTACAAACGGGCGGCTATAATGCAAGCTTCATTGGCAGCGTGCGGCCTTATTGCCTCAGTGGTGGCCTGGTTGGCAGGAGCGCCAGGCTGGTGGCTAATAGGCGGCATTCTGCTGGGATCGGTTATTCCCTTCACCCTGTTTTTCATTATGCCGATAAACAAAGAGTTACTCAATCCCTCATTAGACAAAGGATCGGACAGAACAAATCAACTGCTGTCACGATGGGGGCATTTGCATGCCGTACGTTCTGTGCTCAGCACGACGGCGCTGCTAATCTTCCTATACTGTCTTCTCAGTCAATAGAACACTTTAACAGGATCAATCATCCATCAGCGACGGATTAAAATTCAGGTTACAGACATGAAATTCTTGCGGGCAGAATTTTACATTGTTGAGACAAAGGTTTTCTCGAAGAATCATTCACAAAGGATTCCAGTATATGGAAATGCAAAATCCACAAGGTATGTCCGGCGTTGATCGATTATCTATAGGGCAGAAGCTTTCGAACGCCCTGTTTTTCTTTGGCTACTTGAAGCCTGTTTTATGGATAGCGATATTAGTTGTCATAATCAACTTGATATCGGCTTCAAGCTTAATACCTATCATGGATTTTGGAAGGATATTGACTGACTACTTCGGAAAAAGAGAATCGATGGTATGGACTTTCATTAGTTTATTTGCCACACCAGAGCACGCTATATATATTTACGTCATTTTCGCAGCGCTGCTCATAGTTGTTTCAGGCTTAGTGACGCTTATATCGAATTACTATGGCAGTTATGTGCGAGAGTTTATGTTGAGGAACATAAGGTTTGATGTTTACAAGAGCATCGAGCACCTCAACATGCAATCAGTTAACAAAAGAGGGGCCGGAGATTACGTGCAGGGAATTCACCGGGACGTCTACGCGGTGGATCAACTGTTCAGCGAACTTTTTAACAGGACCCTGCCTCAGACCATATTTGCCGGGGTAGCCTTCGCAGTTTTGCTCAACATCAACTGGATCATGACCCTGGTATTGTTTGCGGCCGGCTTCGTGCTCTTTCCGATTTTCACCATCTGCAACAGTAAGCTGAACCAGCTTTCGGGGTACCTGCGCTACGCCTTCACCGAAATGTCCGATCAGTTGATCGAGACCATAGGGGGGTTCAGGGACATTGTGGCCGGAGGTCGCTTCGACCGGTTTGCGGGCCGGTTCGACGATACTCTGAAAAGATCGCAGGGCAGCTCGGTCAGCATTGCCTGGTGGGGGCAGTTCGGGGGCGTAACGACAATGTCCCTGATGAGCCTGTTCGGTGCGGTCCCGATCATCGTGGTGGTGCCCCAACTGTTGAGGGCCTACGCTGCGGGCCAACCAACAACGGTTTCCTCCCTCATCGGCGCCACGATCTCGTATGTACTGTTTCTTCAGCAATTTCTGCATATTTATTCCCTCATATATAATTTTATTCAGCAGGCGGCCCTGACCTCTCCGAGTTTCCAAAGCCTGCGGATGATGCTGACGTCCGAACCGAGGACGTTCGCACAGACCGCTCCTGCGAAGGTCGGGAGCCCTGCCGCGCGGCTGTCGCCAGTTGAGTCCATCAAGTTCGAGGGCGTCTCGATGCGCTTCAACGGTCGTGGGGTCTTTGACGGACTGGAGTTCACGATCCCGGGGGGGAAGCTTTCTGCCATTGTTGGCCAAAGTGGATCGGGGAAGACGACTATATTCAACCTGCTGTTGCGACTACTCGACCCGACAGGCGGGAGAATACTGATCAATGACCTGCTTCTGGAACAAATCGATGAGAAGCAGCTCAAGAAATTGATGGGACTCATTCCCCAGGACCCGTTTATCTTCAATTGTTCGCTTCGTGAAAACCTTCTGATGGCCTCAGCCGACGGATTGGACGACAGGCTGCTTAACAGGGCCGTCGATCTGGCGCAAATGCGTGAATTCGTCCAATCCCATGAAGGAGGTCTGGAATTCGTCGCAGGGCATATGGGCAGGAACCTTTCGGCCGGCGAAAAGCAACGGCTCGCCCTGGCCCGCTTGATCGTGCAGGACCCGGAAATCATTATTTGCGACGAATATACGGCCAATATAGATGTGAAGACAGCGGGGCTGATTCACGAGGTGATGCGGAGCGAATTCTCTGGGCGAACGCGCATCATTATCACGCACCAGTTGTACGCTATCAAGGGCGCCGATCACATAGTCGTTCTGGATCAAGGGACCATCGCTGAGGCAGGCACGCACGAAGAACTGCTCGACCAATCCGGTGTTTACAGGGATCTATGGGAACTGCAGAAACTGACGTAGCGGCTCACCTTTGACAGGATTTACAGGAAATCAACAGGCCAAAGGCAAAACCGGAATTTGCACCGCAGGCGGGGCATAGTCCTGTCAAGGAGAGAGTGCATGGTGGCAAAAAGACCATTGACAGGATTGACAGGATTCACACCAAAACAACAGGCCAAAGACAAAACAGATCTCGACGCTCCGCGAGGTTATCTTGCAATCCTGTTAATCCTGTTAATCCTGTCAAAATCTCTCTGCGTCCTTGCGGATCAGGGAGAAACAGCAAACGGGGTGGGTTCGAACTCAGCTGTCGAAAGGGTTGTGGGGCTGAACAAAACAGTGGTCAGTCTCTTCAGGCAGGGCAATTATGAAGAAGCGCTCGCTCGTTGCATCGAGACCTGTGAGCTTGCGCGGCGTAGCCTGGGCGAGGAGCATCAGGAGTTTGGCAGTTGTATCAACAATCTGGCATCAATTTACCAGGCCAAAGGCGAATACAGCCTGGCAGAGCCTCTTTTAAAGCAGTCCCTGGAGATATCGAAAAAAGTACATGGAGAAAACGATCCGGATTTCGCTTTAAGCCTCAACAACCTTGCAAGCCTCTACTCGGAAACGGGCAGATATGCCGAGGCGGAGCCACTCTACCTTCGGACCCTGGACATCATGCGCGCCGGCGCAGGTGAGGACAATGCGTTTTTTGTCAGTGGCCTTAACAACCTTGCTTCGCTTTACAAGCGGATGGGCAACTATGTTGAAGTGGAGCCGCTCTATAAAAAGTCGGCAGACATTCTCCTGAAGATTTCGGGGGAAGACCAGCCTGACTATGCTGTCATCATAAGCAACCTCGCACAGTACTACCACTTCGTAGGAAGGTACTCGGAGGCTGAATCTACCTATCAAAAGTCACTGGACATTTCTCGGAAGGTTCTTGGCGAACAGCATCCCGCGTATGCGCGAACCCTGATTAACCTCGGTTCCGTATTTGAAGACACTGGCAATTACGCCAAAGCCGAGCCGCTTTACAGGCAGGCGCTCCAGATCTTCATTGCGAAACTCGGAAAGCAGAACACCGATGCTGCTGCTGCCCTGAATAATCTCGGGGGTTTATACAAAACCATAGGGGATTACGGTAAAGCCGAATCGTTTTACCGTCAGTCCAATGACATCTGGCGGGCCGCTGTGGGAGAAAATCACCCGGAGTTTGCTGCCAGTCTAAACAACTTGGCGGACCTCTATTATTACACGGGCAATTTTGATGCGGCTGAGCAACTGTATTTGAGAGTGCTCCAGATCCAGAGGTCGAGCCTCGGGGAAAAGCACCCTGATGTGGCCCTGAGCCTGCAGAACCTCGCTGTGCTCTACGTAAAGATGGGCAGGTACCCCGAAGCCGAATCTCTGTACCTACAGGCGCTCGATATATGGGAGCCGGCCCTTGGAAACAGACACCCCGATGTCGCCCTTGCCCTGCATAACCTGGCCTCGCTCTACCATAACGTGATGGGCAGGTACGGGGAGGCCGAACCGCTCTACCGAAAGGCCCTGGAAATAAAGATTGCGGTTCTGGGGAAGGACCACCCCGATGTCGCCACCACTCTGAACAACCTGGCAGCGCTCTGTGCCGCGACTTCCCGCGCAGGTGAGGGCCTGGAGCTGATGAAGCAGGCCCAAAGAATCAATGACCATTTGATCCGCCAAGTCTTTTCCTTCGCCTCCGAAACCCAGCGCATGGGATACATCGCGGTCCTTCGCGGGGACATGGACAGCTTTCTATCTCTGATTTCACAGTATCTGTCAAACTCGCCCGACGCGGTGAGGGACGGGCTTGATTTGGTGCTCAAACGCAAGGCGATTGTGGCTGAAGCACTGGCGGCCCGGCGGGAGGCCATTCTTGGCGGGCGGTATCCGGAGCTTGTGCCTGCCCTTCGCAGGTTGAGGACCTTGAGCGTCCAGATTGCCCAAAAGATCATGTCGGGTCCGGGTCCGGAAGGCCCCGAGGCCCATCGGCAGTTGATCCAAAAGTGGGCAGCCGAAAAGGAGAGCCTTGAAGTCTTTCTGGCGAGCCGGGTCCCGGAGATCGACCTGGAAAAAAAACTCATGGAAGCCAATCGGGCCGGAGTTGCCGGAGCGCTTCCCGAGGGTACGGCCCTTGTTGAGTTCGTCCGGTTCAATCAATTCGACTTCAAAGCCTTACGCACGCAGGGGCAGTCTGTCTGGAAGCCGGCTCGCTATCTGGCTTTCGTCCTGCTCCCGGGCCAACCGGACAACATTGAGATGATCGATCTGGGCGAGGCGGACCTTATCGACGACATGATCTCCGATTTCAGGGGGGCGATCACAGGAAAGGCCGAAAAACCGGCTGGGCACGTGGCGAGGGGCGGGCAGGACGCTACTAAGAATGTGGGACAAAATCTTCGGGAAGCACTCTTCGACCCTCTGGAAAAAGTCCTGGGCGATCGTAAGCGGCTTATCCTGGCCCCTGATGGCGACATATATCGTTTGCCCTTCGGTGTGTTGCCCGCTGACAAAGAGCGTTATCTTATCGAGGACTACCACATCAGCTATGTCGGCACTGGGCGGGACATCCTGCGTTTTGGCGCTGGTTCGGCCCCCGGAGCCGCTCCCCCGATAGTGATCGCGGACCCGGACTACGATCTCGAAGCCGGCGCGAAAATCGATCAAAGGGGAGTAGATAGGGCGCAGCAAAGGCGGTCACGGGAAATGGTCCGCTATGCCTCGCATTTCGCGCGTTTGCCGGGCACACGTGAAGAGGGTGAGCATATTGCGGCCATGATCGGTGTTAAAGCTCTGGAGGGTGAGGCAGCTACCAAGCGCACGGTTGAAGACGCACGCTCGCCCCGCATCCTGCACGTAGCGACTCACGGCTTCTTCCTCCCGGACCAGCAGCTTCCTCCGGGGGGCAAAGAGTTCCAGACGGACAGGGGAAAAAGCGCGGCAGATTTGGCCAACCCGCTGTCACGGGGTATGGAAAACCCGTTGCTGCGTTCAGGCCTTGTGCTGGCGGGCGCCAACACCTGGCTTCAGGGAAAGGTGCTCTCCCCAGAGGTTGAGGACGGCATCCTGACTGCGGAAGATGCTTCAGGTCTGGAGTTGCTTTTCACTGACCTGGTGGTGTTATCGGCCTGTCAGACCGGGCTTGGCGATATAAAGGTGGGCGAAGGGGTTTTCGGGTTGCGCAGGGCCTTCCTCCTGGCCGGAGCGAAAACGCTCGTGATGAGCTTATGGAAGATTCCCGATGAAGAAACGCGGATGCTGATGGAAGGCTTCTACAAGCGCATATTGGAAGGCAGACCAAGGGCAGAGGCCTTACGGGAAGCGCAGTTGGAGGTCAAGGCCGTATCGGCCGAGCCGCTTTTCTGGGGCGCATTCATCTCGCAGGGCGACCCGGGGCCGCTGCCTAAAAGTAGTGAGCAGTGAGCGGTGAACAGAAGAAAGCAAATTTGTCGCGCGAAGAGGCGAAAACGCGATGAGCCAGACAGGATGGACTAAACGGAGCGGAGTGCACAGGAACCCTTTCGAGCAAATAAAAGTGTTTTTTCCCGTTCACTATTCCTCGCGTAGCGATAGACCCATAAGGAGTTATTTTTCACTATTCACCATTCACTATTCAGGAGAATTTATGGCGCATGTAAAATCGGGATGCACCTTCGGTCTGGTCTTGTTTGGGGTCTTTGTCACGCTGGCGCTTCCGGCGATGCATGCCTCCGGTCAGGCGACAAAAATTATCAAATTTATGCCGGATGCACCAAGCCGTGGAGTGCGGGAAGGAAAGTGCTGGACCCGCTCCATCGCGGTCCCAAGGTCTGGTGCATGGCGCTGCATGATAGGAAATGAGATTGTCGATCCATGCTTTGCATCCGCAGACAGAAAGTATGCGGTATGCAGCCCCAATCCCGCCAGGGGAGAGCCCGGATTCAGATTGAAGCTGACCGAACCTCTGCCCCGGTCCGATGTCCCGGCCCAATCAATGACGAGCGAATACAAGAGCGGATGGTTTGTCGAACTGGCGGACGGAACTATTTGGAGGCCGATGACGGGTACAAGCTTTGAAGTCCAGGGTAAGTCGGCAAACTTCTATTGTGAGAACGGGCAGAAGGGCGAGGAAGTCGTCCTGCTGGAGGGCCTCAACGCCGAAAAACCTTTATGGACGGCCGAGAAGGCGACGGTTGCCTTTAGTCGCGGAGGTGGAGTTCCAAAGCTCCTGAAATCTGAGAAAATAGCGGTCAAGACGGTCTGGCAGTGATGGGCAAGCGCTTACCGAAAGACTGACGTAGGGACACACGCGGAGAGGCGAGTTCACCACACTTCATCATGTCCCCGCTGCACGGTGGAAATACGCGCAGATGAACCGTAGCTTTGCCCCTTGTGGGGTTCTGTGGCAAGAAAATCCGTCGCTCGGGACGCCCAAAACCATTAAAAGGTGCCCCTTTTTCGTAGCAGTGTCTCATGTGCCGGCGGGACATCCTGAAACCATGAAAAGGCGTAACATAATCAATGGAAAAAGCACGAGCAAAATTTTACTTGCAAGACCAACGCTACCTGTTTCACGGCGGGGTGTCATGTGAAATCCTCTGTGCAATAACCTGCCTTGAGTAATTGTATAGCTGAGGTTTTTCGCGGCCAATGACAATCATCATGTCTCATCTTGGACTTTCCATGCTAAAGTAGCTGACAGGAAGCTTTCATCGATGAATGAGGAAAGGAGGGGAGATGGCGATAATCACCATTTCGAGAGGCTCGTACCACCGAGGCCGGGAAGTGGCGGAAAAACTTGCGGCAAAGCTGGGTTATAACTGTATTTCCCGTGAGATACTGCTTGCGGCCTCAAAGGAATTCAATATCCCGGAAATCAAGCTGGTCCGGGCGATTGAGGATTCCCCCAAGATTCTGGAGCGTTTTACCAGCGACAAGAAAAAATACGTGGCTTACATCCGCGCTACCCTCCTCAAGCACGTGCAAAAAGACAATGTGGTTTACCACGGGCTCTTCGGGAACTTCTTCCTTCAGGACATACCTCACGTTCTCAAGGTGCGGATAGTGGGCGACCTTGAGGCCCGCGTTGCCGAGGAGGTCGAGCGGGAGGGTATCACTGCCGCCAAGGCCCGTGAGATTATTGTCAGGGATGACGAGGAGCGGAGAAAGTGGGCGCTTTCCCTTTACGGGGCAGACACTTGGGACGCAACCTTCTACGACATGGTGATACACCTCAGGTCGATCACTGTGGACGATGCGGTCAGTCTGATAATGCATACCCTCGAGTTCCCCGGTTTTCAAACCACGCCGGAGTCCCAGCAGGCTGTCGACAACCTTGTGGACGTGACGCGCCTGGAGTTTTCCCAGGTATGGTGGGAAGGGTCTACGAACCGAAAATGACCTGTTGGAATCCTGGTATATAAGACCGGGGGAGGGATGATTTTCCATGGGCCACCCTAATGAGAAGGCCGGTGTTCTGGTCGTCGCCGCACTGGGGGTCGTGTTCGGCGACATCGGCACCAGCCCCTTGTACACCCTCAAAGTTTGCTTCATAGGCCAATCATCGGTTACCCCTTCGCCACAAAACGTTCTGGGTCTGGTGTCCTTGATCTTTTGGTCGCTGATGTTGGTGGTCAGCTTTAAGTATGCGCTGTTTATCCTCATGGCCGAGGATGACGGAGAGGGCGGAGTTTTTGCCATGCTGGCCCTTCTCCACAAGAAAAGGGGAGCCAGCCTGGGCAGGGGGCTGATCCTGGCCGGGCTCTTTGGTTCCGCGCTGCTCTACGGGGATGGTCTCATAACTCCGGTCATTTCGGTGCTGTCCGCGCTGGAAGGGCTCGAAGTGGCCACCGAGAGCACTAAGCCGCTGATTGTCCCCCTGACTTGTGGCATACTGTTTCTGCTTTTCTGGGCACAAAGCCAGGGCACGGGCAAGATCGGCAAGTTCTTCGGACCAGTGATGATCTTGTGGTTTGTGGTAATCGCCGCGCTGGGGGTTGCGGCAATCTCGCGCAGGCCCGACATACTGGCCGCCGTCAACCCGGCCTATGGGATCCGGTTCTTTCTAAACAACGGGATACGCGGGTTCTTTTTGCTGGGCGCCGTAGTGCTCTGCGTGACCGGGTGTGAGGCCCTCTACGCCGATATGGGGCACTTCGGGGCCAAGGCTATCCGTATCTCGTGGTACCTCGTAGCGCTCCCGGCCCTTGTTCTCAACTATTTCGGCCAGGGCGCCGTGATTTTGCACGACCCTGCAAACGCGGAGGCGTCCTTTTTCAGCCTCGTTCCACACACTCTGCTCTACCCGATGGTTTTGCTCGCCACGATTGCCGCGATCATAGCCTCGCAGGCCATCATATCCGGGGTCTTCTCGCTGACCCGGCAGGCCGTTCAACTGGGCTTCTTGCCGCGCATGAGGATTGTGCACACCTCGGGAATGGCCGAAGGGCAGATCTATCTCCCCGATGTAAACGTTCTTATGCTGGTGGCGGCCATCGCGATAACGCTCCACTTCAAGGCGTCAGACAACCTCGCCGACGCCTACGGCATAGCGGTCACCGGGACCATGCTCATCACTTCACTGGTATTCTACTTTATTTGCAGGTGGGTCTGGGGATGGAGCGCCATTAGAGCCCTGCCGCTTTGTTTGCTTTTCTTGATATTGGACCTCACCTACTTCAGTTCATGCCTACAGAAATTCACCACCGGCGGCTGGTTCCCCCTGGGCAGCGCTCTGCTGATCATGGTTATCATGGTCGCTTGGTGGGACGGCTGGAAGAGGCTGGCCATAATGGTAATGACCAGTACCGTTCCAAAAGAAAAATTCATGGAAAAGGTTGCCAGGGAGAACCTGATACGCCTGCCGGGTGTCGGCGTGTTCCTCTCCACTTTTCAAAGGGAAGTGCCGCCCATGCTTCTCCACTATGTCAACCAGACCAGGGCCATGTATGAGAAACTGGTGATCCTTTCGGTACTCACCACAGACGCCCCCGAGGTGGCGGACTCTGAACGGATAGAAATCGAGAAGCTGGGTCACGGCGTCTGCCGGATTAGCGCCCGCTATGGGTTCATGGAATCGCCGGACATACCGCAGATAATGGCCCTGGCCAAGGGCAAAGGGCTTGATATCAATCTCAATGAGGTGACGTACTACCTGGGCCGGATAAGCCTCGTGCGCGACAACAAGAGGACCATGCCCAGATGGCGCAGGTTCCTGTTTACGTTCATGTTTCGCAATGCGCTCGGTGGATCGTCCTACCTGAACATACCGCCCTCAAAAGTGATGGAAATCGGAATCCAGATGCAGTACTGAAGACTCGCGATGAGAATCAAATCGCATGCCGCCCGGCTGATGAAAGTCATGCCGAGCGGCTCCGCAAGGGCTCCTCGGGCGCATTGAAGCGCCCGGATTCATTGTTGGCTACTTTTTTTGAATAATTTGAGATACGACAACTTCGTTGCCTTTGTTTGAATCGGGAATGTAGTTGTTCGGGTCGATGACGGCGATCAGGTATTTTCCATTGAAAGATGTCAAGCTGGACTCCTTAATCATGAGATTTACATAGTAGTCGGGAGGAATTGAAGTCGATATGGTAGCTGACCCAAGCAGGGAGGTCTTGGAGACCCCGTTGTTAGAAAGATATAGAAGCACCCGGAACGAATGTTCCGTCACTGCGGTGCCTAAATTCTCCAGCCAGAAATCCCCGGTAAGGATTCGCCCTCCGTTGCTGGTAGAAAGATTTACGAATACCCCTGTTAGGGAGGGTTCGGTGACAACCGGAGGCGCTGGCGTAGGATTAGGGTTGGGTGTTCCACCGGCATATTCGATGAAATTTGCGGCGTATCCCACCTGACTTATCCCGTAGCGGATGTACATGTAACCGGCCTGACCCCAGGACGTCCCCCACGAGTTGCGCAGGATCCAGTAGCCATTATTCGGCCCAAGGTCGTCATTCCAGCCGACCAGCACGATAGCGTGGTTAATCTCGTTGGACGACTCACTCGTATTGAAAATCCCGCCCTGGTAAGCCTGGAATTTCGACCCGGCATAAACTGCGGCGGAGATGGGCCCATAGGTGTAAATAGCCTGCTTGATTGCGTCGATGGTCGGAACGGCGCTCTCGCTTGCTACATATGCCCAGTTCGATATCTTGTAGGGATGGTTGTAAGTCGCCCCGCATGGGGAATTGGTGCCGGTGTAAGGATCGGAGGCATTGAGGACGGCCCCTGGTCCGTTGTTATCCTGCCCGGACTCGTTCATGTGGTAGTCGTGCGCAAACCAGCCCCCATTGCAGTTCCAACCATCGACGTTGCAGGAAACCAGGTATTGTTCGGCAAGATCAACGGTTCCCCCATTTTGAAGAAGGATCTGAGACTCCAGGGGTCCTACAGTGCTAAATGCCCAGCAGGAGCCGCACTGTCCCTGGTCCTTGATGGGTGTGACACCGTTCAGAGCGCGCCAGTCATAAGAGGTTGGAAGGGTCTGGACGCTGGATTTGAGCATCGGTACCGACGGAGCCTCGCTTTTGTTCCACCCCGGGGGTACCTTAAGGCCGGTAAGATGCTCTAACGGCCTTTCCATCGCAGTGGAGTAGCCGACCTCGTAAGTGCCCCCCTCTTCCTGGACCGCTTGTTTTAAAGCCTCAATCCTGGCCGCCATGTCGGGCTGCAGGCGATAAAAATCCATGGCCCCGCACAGGGATGGTACCATGAGGAGAATCGCGGTGATCGCAATAAAAGCAAACTTCTTCATTGCCGGCTCCTTACTCCCCACATCAAGTTTCTTGCCGCTGTCGGCTCAATTCAGGCCCCCGAATCGGGGCGGCTTTGTGCGCAAAATCAATGTGAGAGGGGTTATAGATTGGTTACAATGTTTTTCCTAATGTTGCAGGAAATGGGATGAGCAAAATTGATGCCTTGATCCGGAATTCTCCAAAATTTACGTTGGACCTAGGTAAACCGGCTCTGGGGTTGGATTTTCGATGTGCCGAACGGACACGCGGGAGAGTGGGCGCGTTGCTGCCTCCCAATAAGCGCCCAGCGAATTACAATTTTTGTCATTGCCAATGCCGCAAAACGTCGTCGCAGGTCGGATATGTTAGATCCCGATCATCGAGTGCAGCGTGAAAACGATGATCGATGCCGCTAAACAGTAATAACCAAAGACGTGCCACAAGCCACGGTCAAGCCAGCGCGATAGCCACCTGAGCGCCAGGATGCCGGATATAAAACTAAACACCATTGCTATGAAACTGGGATAGAAGAGCGTAAGAAGGGGGGAAGTTTGAGAGAGCGCAGCCGAATGTGCGTTCAGCAGGCGAAGCACCTCGCGGGCGATAACCAGTGGCGTTAGCACCACGGCAAGGGCAAAACTGAATTCTTCAACTCGCACTTTGCCTATGCCCAGGGTCAATCCCATTGAAATCGTGGCGCCGGATCGGGAAAAGCCACGGAAAGGAAGGCAAAGCCCCTGTATGGCCCCTATCCATGACGACTCTTTGAAGCCTAGACTTGATCTATCGCTCGTTCGGTTCGCGTTGACTCCGGCATAAATGATGAACAAGCCCACGATAAATAGCGACACCGCGATCAGAGTCATGTTGCCGAAAAGGAGCTCAACCTCGGCATGAGGGACATTTCGAAGCACAACCTTTTCGACCAAGGACTTCAGCAAAAGGCCTACTGCGCAGGTAAATGCAGTGGCTACGACAAGGAGCTTTGCAAAGCTTAAGAAGGCCTCGCGCGAGCGAAAATAATTTGCCCTCCATGCGCTCCAAAAATAAACGATCACGGCAAACATCGTACCCGTATGCAGCATTACCAGTAGAAGAGTCATCTCGGGGCTGACGGGGTCAAGACCCATTAATTTTTCCGCCACTATAACATGCGCGGAACTCGACACCGGCAAAAGTTCGGCAGCCCCCTGAACGATAGCGAGAATCAAAATCTTAAAAAGCATCAATTTATGATCCCTCGGCTTAATTGATCATAGGTAAACCCCAGGCTTTGCCAGGGGACTCCCGGCATTTGACATTTTCGGGAGTATGGTTTTCAAGTTCCTTATACGTTACGCGAGCACAACCTAACAGATTCGCCGGCCCCCCGCAAGAAGGAGCAAAGGGCAATAGCGCACGAAGACGCTCACTGGATGGATCCGGCATGTCAATCCCACCAACACCCCTGGATGTTGTCAAACACTGCAACAAATAATCCGCGCGGATTTTTCATCCATTCAGATAATTTATCCGTAATATCATGTGTTTAAGATAAATTTTATTGCTTTTCTCTTTTCAAAAGTGTAATCGTGCCCCCTGGTTGGCGCGCGCCCTGTTTGCGCAATGGTTCGGACATTAGTTTATGACTGCGCCGAAAGAGAGTTGGGGAGGTTATCGGGTGCGAGTTTTATACTGCATTTTTCGGATTACTTCAGCAATCGGGCTTCTGATTCCTGTTGCCCTGTCGCGTGGGAGCCGGATGGAATCCTTTGATTGCCGGCAGTCCAATTACGAAGAACTCAAGCCGGAAGCAAACCAGCCTTCGGAGCGGGCTTACGATATTTTCAACGGTTTGGTCGTGTCCGCAGATTTCAGACCGCATCCGGGGGATATTGGATAACCATGGAAAAACAGAGCAGAAACTCCTTACTTTGTCCCAACTGCAGAAGGCTTATCAGCGCTGATGAGCAGAGTTGTCCCTACTGCGGTCTGCGAAATCCGGGCTCGCGCTGGAAGCAGATTTCCCTTGGCAAAGGTTTGCTGGGCTCAGACAGGATCGTTATGAACATCATCTCGGTCAATGCCGCGATGTTCATTTTGTCGATTCTTATTAATCCAGCCTCCATCGGTTTTTCTGCGAACCCTTTGAGCTTTCTTTCTCCCGGGGCCAAAACTCTGCTGCTCCTCGGGGCGTCAGGTACATACCCTATCGACCAGCTCTATCGCTGGTGGACAGTCCTGAGCGCCAACTACCTGCACGGAAGCATTCTGCATATACTTTTCAATATGATGGCTTTGCGGCAAATCGGCCCGCTCATTTGCCAGGAATACGGCAGCTACAGGATGTTTTCTATCTATACGGTTAGCGGGGTCGGAGGGTTTCTCGCGTCTTACCTGGTTGGAGTCCCGTTTACCCTGGGAGCTTCAGCAGCCATTTGCGGCCTGATCGGCGCAGCGCTCTATTTCGGAAAAAGCAGGGGCGGGCAGTTCGGGCAAGTGGTCTATCAGCAGGTAGGTGGTTGGGCCATCGGAATTTTCGCATTTGGTTTTCTCGTCCCGGGAATTGACAATTGGGCCCATGGCGGAGGAATGCTTTGCGGGGCACTGGCGGGATTTCTTCTGGGATATCGGGAAAGAAATGAAGAGAACTTCTATCATAGACTTCTGGGAGTAATCTGTGTTCTGGCCACTTTGGCGGTGTTGATCTGGGCAGTCGGCTGGGCTTTGGTAATCCTTGTTTATAGCCGCCTGTCTTAGCGTCCTTACACGGGCTCAGGCGCAGGCGCGATCGCCGTCAGGATATATCTTGACAACGGATTTTCGCGGGTTAAAGTATCGCAGACTCATTGCTTTGCAGGAAAAATTGGAATTGGTCTTCGGCGCCGTAAGTCACAAAACAGGAACCTCGCGACTTTGCTTTTTGCTTGCTGCGTTTATATTCACCGTTACCGCTTTTGTCCATTTAACCCACAGCAAGACCGATTTTCAGTCAACTGCCTGTGAACCCGCTTCCTATGAATCAAACGATGCGCTGAACGGGGGAGATCAACAGCCATGCCTTGCGTGCATGATCGTAAAGGCATTCCAGAGTGCGCAAGTCATCCTCTTTCTTCTGCTTTTGTACGTTGCGACACTACTATCGGGCTCTTGCCGGCCCAACAAATCGGAATTTCACTCAATCCGCATCCTTTCCTATTTATGGGTTCGCGGCCCACCTGCGTTTGCCCTGCCTTCGTAGTTTCCCTTTAGTTGTCACACAGTTTCCGGAGTTATCGTTTTTCGTATCGTGAGGCTGGATGACCGGCAGCGCTGGTACGTAAACGATTCTTTGGTCAGAATTTCGGTTTTGCATTGCAGTTGATTCGAAATTCCAAGTTCGCGGCCCATATGGCCTGGGGCCTGGGTTGAGGTCCGAGTTTGGAAACGTATTGGAAACTCCATGAGAAGATTAATTAATGAGATGATGCGAGGGAAGTTCTTGACACCGAATAATGTTAGTGCTACCTAACTCCACGCTATCAAAGTGGAACCTGTAAACCAATTCAATGGAGATCGTCAGGAGCCGTACCATGTCTATCTTGAGTCGCTTTCCGCATCGAGTGCGCTTTGCCCTGTTGGGGGCCGCGATAATGATTTTAGTGTTGGGCTTGTGGTTTGGGAGCCACGGGTTGGATTTGTTCCGGCCCAGCGCGGCCGGGGACATACCGGATGCTGCGCCTGCCTTTAGTCGTGAGGGGGAAAAGATTATCATCCCAGAGGGTTCAGCGCTGCGTTCGCGGTTGGTAGTGCAACCGGTCACCGTGAAAGACAGTCCCCACGTGCTGCAGTTGCCGGGTGTAGTGGAGGCGGACCCCGCGCGCACGGTCAACATCCTGCCGCCTGTGGCCGGCAAAGTGGTAAAGCTTGATGTCCAACTGGGCGAACAGGTTAAAAAAGATCAGCCGCTCCTCGTTATAGATTCGGGTGACTTGGCACAGGCTTATGCCGATGACGATAAAGCTCGCTCTGCGCTCAAACGCGTAAAACTCAGCCTGGACCGCGTGCGCGGTGTGCACGAGTCCGGGGGCGGTCCTCTGAAGGATGTGCAGCAGGCGGAGGACGATTACGAGGAGGCGGAAGCCGAGTACAATAGGGCAGAAGCGCATCTGAAGGAAATCGGTGTATCGCCTGCGAGCAAAAGCAAATCACGCCTTTTGACCATTGTTGCGCCCACCACCGGAAGCGTCACCTCCGTTACCACCGCGTCGGGCGCTTTTGCAAACGATCCGACCGCTTCGCTCATGACGATTTCAAATCTCGATTCAGTCTGGATTACGGCGATGGTGCCGGAAAGCGACATTGCCTTCATTTCCAAAGGCCAGTCCGCCGATGTCTCTTTCCCTGCCTATCCGAATCAGGTCTTCTACGGTTCCGTTTCATTTGTGAGCGCCGTAGTCGAGCCGGACACGCGCCGGACCAAGGTACGGATTTGCTTCTCAAATCAGGAAGGCAAGCTTAAACCCAATATGTTCGCAAATGTAAAATTCAGCCTGCCACAGAATTCCGCTGTATTCGTGCCCGATTCCGCCTTGCTCATGAACAATGACAAAACCACTGTTTTAGTCGAGGTGGATCCGTGGACCTTCGTCAGGCGTCCGGTCCTCCCTGGTTACGGAGAAGGCGACGGCACGCGCATCGACAATGGGCTGAATCCGGAAGATCGCATCGTCATCAAAGGGGGGGTGTTGCTCAATGATCAATAGAATCATAGGAGTATGCATCCGCAAGCGTCTGTTGGTTATAGTCGTAGCAAGCCTGGTTGCCGCCTTCGGCTATTACACGTGGAAACAGTTGACTGTTGAGGCATATCCGGACATCGGCGACGTGAACGCGCAGGTATGTACCCAAGCGCCCGGGCTGGCCTCTGAGGAGGTCGAACAAGAGATAACAGTTCCGCTGGAGCGGGCGCTGGCAGGGACCCCCGGCCTGGCGACCATGCGGTCGAGCAGCACTTTCGGCCTGTCGCTCATCACCCTTGTATTTCGTGAAGGCGCCGAGGACTACTGGTCGCGCCAGCGTATCATGGATCGCATCAATCAGGTGAATCTGCCAAACGGCATCCAGCCGGGCCTCGACCCGGTGACCGGCCCGTCCGGCGAAATCTACCGCTACACGCTGGAATCCGACACGAAGAACCTGATGGAACTTTCGGAAATCCAGAAGTGGAGGCTCATCCCGGCGTTCAAACAGGTGGCCGGAGTAGTCGATGTCGCCAACTTCGGCGGCTTCACCATGCTGTACGAGGTCGAGCTCGATCCGGTGCAGCTTCAGCGTTTCGGGGTGGGGTTAAACGACGTGATTACGGCGATCAACAACAACAGTTCGAACGCCGGTGGAAGCCGCATCACGCGCGGCGAACAAGGCTACGTTATCCGCGGCATCGGTATGGCGCGGAAGCTGAGTGACATAGGCGCCATCGTGGTAACGCAGCGGAACGGGGTGCCGATACTGGTGCGCGAACTCGGCAAGATGACGTACAGCCACCAGGAACGCCAGGGAATTCTTGGCAAAGACGCCAATCCGGATACGATTGAGGGCATCGTGCTTATGCTCAAGGGAGAAAATCCCTCAAATGTTCTAAAGGGTATTCACGCCAGGGTAGGGGAACTTACCAAACAGCTCGAACCCATGGGGGTGCGCATAGTTCCCTATATAGATCGGGACGACCTTGTTCAGTTGACGGTTCACAAAGTCTTCAGCATCGTACTCGAGGGGATCGCGCTGGTGTTTATCGTGCTGATTTTATTTCTCGGCAATCCGCGCATTGCCTTAACCGCCGGAGTGACCATACCATTGGCCCTTGTCGTTGTTTTCATAGTGATGCACCTGACGAAGATGTCGGCCAACCTGTTTTCACTTGGCGCGATTGACTTCGGCATTATCGTCGACGGGGCAATCGTGGTGACCGAGGCCTGCCTGCGCAGGCGTGAAGCTGATCCCGGAGCCCTGTTGACCGAAGATGATGTGTTTTCGACAACGACCCAGGTGGCGCGGCCGATTTTCTTTGCAACGCTCATTATCATCACCGCATACCTTCCGCTGTTCGCCTTCACGCACGTGGAAGCAAAGCTTTTCCTTCCGATCGCTTACACAGTCTGCCTGGCCCTGCTGGGAGCGCTCCTGTGCACTTTCACCCTGGTTCCCGGGCTCGCTTTCATAGCCCTGCGCAAACCACGGCCGGTCTGGCGCAACCGGCCGCTCGAATTGCTGCAGACAGGGTACCGCAGATGTTTGGATCGCATGTTGAGCATGCCGAAAATTGCCTACATAATCGGTGGGGCGGCGATGGTGGCCGTGGTGGCCTTGGGTGCTACTACCGGCCGGGAATTTTTGCCTGAACTGGACGAGGGCAACCTGTGGCTTCAGGTGCAAATGCCTACCGGGTTGTCGCTTGACACGGCAAGCGAAATGGCGGACGAGCTTCGGCGCACTCTCCATGAATTTCCCGAAGTATCTTATGTGGTTACGCAGCTCGGACGCAATGACGACGGCACCGATCCATGGACGCCTTCCCACATCGAGGCGCCGGTCGGGCTAAAACCTTACGATACGTGGCCCAAAGGCGAGACAAGGGAGGATTTCCTGCGCCGGCTCAATGCCCGCCTGAAGCAACTTAAACCGGGATTTTCCGTCGGCATCAGTCAGCCTATTATCGATATGGTCTACGATATCATCGGCGGCGCGCACAGCCCGCTGGTCATTCGTATTTTCGGAGACGACTTCAATGAACTGCGCCGCATCGGCGGCGAGATCGTCAAGGTGCTGGACGGCATCCAGGGGACAGCCGAAGCCTCCATTTTTCAGGAACCTCCAATTCCCCAGATCGCTGTCGACATTGATCGCGCTGCAGCGGCCCGCTATGGCATCAACGTATCCGATATAACCAATCTGGTCCAGACCGGTGTTGGTGGAGCTCCGGTCAGCACGGTCTACGTGGAGGACCGTACGTACGGCATTACCGTGCGTTTTCCGAAAGATTGCCGGAACAGCCCGGAGGCGCTGGGCAAACTGGTGCTCACCACCGCCGGCGGGGCCCAGATTCCGCTCTCCCAGGTTGCCGATATCAAGCTTCGGAGTGGCGAGAGCACCATCTCGCATGAAATGAACCACCGCGTGCTGCTCGTGCGGGTCGACAACAGGGACCGCGCCCTTTCCGATTACCTGGCGGAAGCACAGCAAAAAATCAATAACCTGGTGCGGTTCGATCACGATAAGTATCACCTCGAATATGGCGGGCAATTCGAAAGCGAGCAACGCGCCCAGGCGCGGTTGACGCTTATAATGGGCCTCGTTCTGGCGCTTATGCTGGTGTTCCTGTTTGCCGAGTTCGGCAAGCTGCGCCTGGCGATCCTGGTCCTGGGAGCGGTACCGCTCGCGACACTGGGCGGGCTGGTCGCTATCCACGTTAGAAATGAAACACTCAACGTGGCCAGCGCTGTCGGCTTTATCGCCCTGTTTGGTGTGGCTGTGCAAAACGGCATTATCATGGTCGCTAACATCAAACGAGTGTGCGAGCAGGGGATACCCCTTCGTGAAGCTGTGGTCTCAGGTGCAGTAGAACGTTTCCGGCCGGTGCTGATGACGGCCACCGTGGCCACCTTGGGTATGCTGCCGGCATCATTGGCCACCGGTGTGGGCACCGACGTGCAGCGCAATCTTGCCACCGTGGTGGTGGGCGGCTTGATGCCGGCCACCCTGCTTACGCTGTTCATCCTGCCTGCCTTATACTTCTCTCTGGAGCGCCGGGTTGAACGCCGTAGAGCAGTGAATAGTGAATGGTGAATAGTGAATGGTGAATAGAAGAAGAACAGTGAAAAGAAGAAACAGTTGTATCCGATCGTTGTTTAAGGGGAGGCGCCACATGGGGTCTAGGAGAGGTTTTTTTCTGCTCACCGCTCACTGTTCGCTAATCACTGCCCTTTTGGGATGTGCAGTCGGACCGAATTTCCAAAAACCGGTTGCGCCCAAAGTCGATGGCTACACGCCTGGGCCTTTGCCGGCGCAGACGGCATCCGGCGATGTCCATGGAGGCGAGGTGCAGCGGCTGGTGCAGGAGATGGACATCTCCGCTCAGTGGTGGACACTGTTCCACTCGAAACCTTTGAGCGACCTGGTCGAGCAGGCGATCAAAAAAAATCCCGACCTGGAAAGTGCCCAGGCCGCACTGCGTGTGGCCCGGGAAAACGTCTACGCGCAGCAGGGGGCGCTATGGCCCAGCATTTCCGCCAACTACGACGCATCGCGCCAGAAGGTCCCCGGGCAACTGGGCAGTCCGACGGCCTCCGGCGCCTACACTTACAGCCTTCACACCGCACAGGTTACCGTGGGTTATACGCCGGACGTGTTCGGCGGCACAAGGCGGCAGATCGAATCGCTCCAAGCGCAGGCCGATTCACAACGCTTTCAGCTCGAGGCCGCCTACCTCACTCTGAGCTCCAATGTGGTTGCCGCCGTGATTCAGGAGGCCGGCTTGCGCGGGCAGATCGAAGCGACCCGGCGAATCATCGATATCGAGATCCACTCGCTCGAACTGCTGCAACGCCAGTATTCGCTGGGCCAAGTGGCCAGAGCCGATGTTGTTGCGCAGGAAGCGGCCCTGTCGCAAGCTCAAGCTACGCTGCCCCCGCTTGAAAAACAACTGGCGCAGCAGCGGGACCTCTTGAGCCGTCTCGCCGGCAGATTTCCCAGCGAGGCGCTCACGGATAAGTTCGAGATCTCATCGCTGGAACTGCCGCAGGAACTGCCCGTGAGTCTTCCCTCCAAACTGGTAGAGCAGCGGCCGGACGTGCGCTCCGCCGAAGAGCAATTGCACTCTGCCGCCGCCCAGATAGGT
This sequence comes from Syntrophobacteraceae bacterium, assembly GCA_052143075.1. Taxonomy (GTDB): domain Bacteria; phylum Desulfobacterota; class Syntrophobacteria; order Syntrophobacterales; family Syntrophobacteraceae; genus SbD1. The sequence goes on from JBKQTS010000217.1 coordinate 21,035, forward strand.
GTGGCTGTCGCTAACCGGCTGCCCAACATCGGTCTTAGCGCCAATTATGGGACCAGCGCCACTCAGATCGCTCAACTGTTCAGTCCGGGGACCGGTTTCTGGACCTTGGCGGCAAACGCTACCCAGCCGATATTCCAGGGCGGAACGCTGCTTCACCGGCAGCGGGCCGCCGAAGCAGCCTTCGACCAGGCGGCGGCACAGTATCGCAGCACGGTGCTTACCGCTTTCCAGAATGTGGCCGATGCGCTCCATGCCGTCCAAAGCGACGCCGATGCCGTTAAGGCGGCCGTAGCGGCCGAAAAAGCCGCCGCTCAAAGTCTTGACATTGCGCGCCGGCAGTTGGAGTTGGGAGATATAAGCTACCTGGCGCTGCTTAATGCCGAGCAGACCTATCAGCAGGCTTCGGTCAACCTGGCGCAAGCCCTTTCCAACCGCTACGCCGATACCGCGGCGCTTTTCCAGGCGCTTGGCGGCGGATGGTGGAACCGCTCGGATGTGCAGGCAGGGGTGGGAGGGGAGGAGAAGCGGTGACAAAGAAATCCACTTGAATAGGCTGAAGCAAAAGAAAGGCTGAAGGCTGTTAGTCTTGAGTCCGGGAGCCGGGGCTCAATGTTTGTGTTTAAAAAAAGGGGGGAAATTCCCTTCCTGCCGAAAAACGAAAAGGGGAAAGAAAACTCAGTCCTCTTCAATTTTCTTGGACCATTTCCGCATACTTCCGTCGTGGATTGGCGACTGATGCAACCGTACCGTTACTTTTCTTCAATGTGATAACATTTCAGCTTATTCCCTTGCTCAATCTCTCCAAGGCAGCGGTTGCATGATACGCATCGGGCTGGTTGCAGATCACCGTTTAACCACCTGTTTGGCAGGCCTGGTTCACGGACCAGCGGCCGTGCCATTGATACAAGGTCTGCAGCGCCTGATTCAATTACCTCCTCCACGGCTTCAGGACTGCGGATGCCACCCACAAGGATGAGAGGGATATTTAACAGGGGCCTCAGTTTTTCGGCATAGGAGAGGAAATATGCTTCGTGAAACGGCAAGAGCAGTTTCTGTACACCTAACATAAGCTTGAAATAATATTTTGCTAAAGCGCTGCGGTCTCGTGCGATTATATCGGCACAACTATCTCCCCGCATGATGCCAAGCGCAATCTCACCAGTCCCGCCGCTGATTTCGACGGCGTCGAGCCCAAGCTCAGCGAGTCTCTTTGCAGCAGGGAAACTGTCTTTTGGTGTAGTACCGAAGGGGACAAAGTCTTTCACATTCAGTTTATACAAGACAGGGAAATCGGAGCCGACCGACATCCTCACGGCGTTATATACCTCGGCAAGAAAGCGGAAGCGATGCTCAAAATCGCCGCCCCACATATCCCGCCTGCGATTCGTTAAAGGAGATAAAAAACTTGAGATCAGGTATCCATGTGCGCCGTGAATCTGTACCGCGTCGAATCCTGCCTCTTTAACGCGGGCGGCCGCGTTTCCGAAGTCCCGTATGGTCTGAAGGATTTCAGCATCGGTCATCGGCTTGGGTACGGTGAAATAAGCAAGGTCAGGTATCGCAGAAGGAGCTAATCCCTTGCGGCCTCCAAGCGCCTTGGGCTTTGTCTGCTTTCCGCCGTGTGCAATCTGCATGGCGATTTTGCCACCCAGTTGATGTACGGCATCGGTGATTCTCCGCCACCCGGCGACAGCCTTGTCCTTGTGAATGCCGTTCTGCAAAGGCATTGACTGTCCGGACTCGTTCACGTATGCGAAACCGGTGATGATCAACCCTGCACCTCCACGAGTAAGACGCTCATAGAAGCGCCGGGTCTCTGGAGCGGGCAGCCCCTCAGGCGTGGCCATATTTTCGAGAGTGGCTGACTTGACGATGCGGTTTTTCAGCGCCATGCCGTTGAGATTGAAGGGGGTAAATACTTTCATGTGTTATTTAGCTTTCAAGCGATTGGCAACTGCCGGTTAGGAAACGACCTTGAAAAGTTGACGTCATCCCAGCGCAAGCCCGAATCCAGACAGCCACTACTGGATGCCGGCCCCTGGACTAGACATTTCCAGGGCAGCCTTCGCCAGCATGACGACTTACTTACATCGGTTACTATAGTGGCCTGATAATATATTTGAAATCGTAATACGGCAACGTTAACATACGTCACGAGACGATAAGCTTAAGTGATATGGAGGGATATGTTGAAGACTGCACAGGCCCAATGCTCCATGACCGGGCTTGCCATACCTGTTCGAGCCGCCGCCGGCATCCGGATGGGCGCCCTGACGGCCTTGTTTATCTCCGGCTTCGGGACGTTTCTTACACTCTACGCTACTCAACCGCTGTTGCCTCAATTTCGGCAGATCTTCCGGGCATCCGAACTGATGGTGAGCCTCACTGTCAGCGCTCCGGTGCTGGCGGTGGCGTTAATGGCCCCACTGATCGGTCTGTTGGCTGATGCTGTGGGACGTAAACGAGTTATCGTTGCCGCGATGCTGGGACTCTCTGTTCCGACGGTTCTGGCGGCGACAGCGGCCAACCTTGGGCAACTCATCGTCTGGCGTTTTATGCAGGGGATTTTCATCCCGGGCATTATCGCGGTCGCCATCGCTTACATCAGTGAGGAATCACCTGGCCAGTCGGTTGGTTCCACCATGGCGATGTTTGTGACCGGTACGGTTGTCGGCGGGTTTGGGGGACGCTTCATTGCCGGTTTAGTCTCAACCCACTGGGGTTGGCGCACGGCCTTTGTCGTTCTTGGCGCGGTCCTTTTAGCCGCAGCCCTGAGTACATGGCGGCTCTTGCCGCGCTCCACGAAATTCGTACGTCAAACTAATGCCCCGGCGGCCTTTGAGTCTGTGTGGAGGCATTTGCGTAACCCGCAGCTTCTGGCGACTTACGCCGTTGGATTTAACGTTCTGTTTTGCATGGTCGGGGCGTTTACCTACGTTAACTTTTACCTGGCAGATAAGCCTTTCTTTCTTGGGTCTGCTGCGCTGGCGTCAGTTTTTGCCGTGTACCTGATTGGCGCAGTGATAACCCCGGTAGCCGGGCACATCCTGGACAGGACCGGTTACCGCCGGGCCTTGGTGGGAGCTGTGGCGGTGTCGGCGTCTGGCATGTTGCTGACATTGATCCAGCATCTACCGGTCGTCATTGCAGGGCTGGCGCTCCAGGCCACGGGCGTGTTTGTCTGCCAGTCGGCAGCATCGAGCCAGGTGGGTAAGGCTGCAGGCGCGGCCCGGTCTTCCGCTGCAGGTCTCTACGTTTCTTGCTACTACCTCGGCGGCTGCACCGGTTCGATTCTTCCGGGTTTTTTCTGGAAGCAGGCCGGATGGCAGGGTTGCGTGGCAATTATCATCTTTATGCAGCTTGTCAGTTTGCTGATTGCGAACAAATTGTGGCAAGACTGACGAGCGGAAGACTTCGGCGCTTTTCCGGACCGTGTACCGAAAGTTCTGCAAACAAATAATCCGGAAAAGCGTAGGGAGCTGTGCCGCCCACACCCCCTTCCGCCTGTGGCCATGGACAGGTCAGGGATAGCCTGGAGATCGAGGAGAAGCTTTCCCACGCTCTTTTGAGCTTTGGCAATTCACAGAATTTTGCGCGCACAATCCGAAACGAAGGCCGGAAGCGGGCACATGAAATCAACAGAATAGAAACTGGACAGGAGGGTAGCTTTTTAGAAAATGGGTAAAACCTTGAGCGTACCCCTGAAATCCTAAGCGCCCGGGGTGATTCGAACGCCCGATCTGCGGATTCGCAGTAGGTCAAGCCGGTAAAAGCACCGGTAAGCCCTTCGGATTCCTCTATGGATGAGCAGTTAGAGCTTCTTTACTTTGACTGCCGATGGTCCTTTGGCGCCCTGCTCGATTTCGAAGCTGACACGATCGCCTTCCTGGAGGCTTTTGAAGCCGGAACCCTCGATGGCGCTGTGGTGAACAAAAACATCTTTTCCGTCTTCAACTGTGATAAATCCGAAACCCTTCTGATCGTTGAACCACTTTACGGTACCTTGAGGCATAACTCTTTAAATCCTTTCATATTGTTGGTTTGGACTCTTAACACACGCAACATTAATGTCAAATCGCGGGGGAAGCAAGAAATAAAGCAGATACTCCTGGTATCAGCGGCACTTATATTTTCGCTCGAAATGGCGGTCACCCCGTCCTAATGCGGTTTCAGAATATTTCGAATCGAGGTTTCCCCGGCTGGAATATGCCGGAGATGACAAATTTGCCATAGTACATTGTCAACAAAGTTTTAGCATGTTTCAAGGTATCGTCACCCCGGCGAGAGTCGGGGTCCGTGCGCCTGGAAGCGGGCACGATCTGAGGGGTGAAAGTCCCCTCCCGGGAGATGCTCGCTCCCGGTAGTCAAAGGAAACTGCGTCGCCGCGAGGCGGGGTGGAGAGCAACCCAAGA
>JBKQTS010000218.1:0-21524 GCA_052143075.1 Syntrophobacteraceae bacterium
GCTGCCCAACGGCGGCCTCAATCTTTCGGAACTGGACGGCTGGTGGGCGGAAGCCTATTCGCCCCAGGTGGGTTGGGCGTTGGGCGATGGCCGGGAGCACGGTGATGATCCCGGCTGGGATGCGGCTGAGGCCGCGGCATTATACGGCATCCTGGAAAAGGAAGTAATCCCAACATTTTATGCCCGTAATGCCGATGGTCTCCCCACCGATTGGCTGGCCAAAATTAGGGCGAGCATGACGACGCTCACGGTCCGTTTTTCCGCCAATCGCGCCGTTCGTCAATATACCACGGAGTATTATCTACCGGCGGCGGAAGCCTATGAGGCCCGCCGGTCGAAGCAAAGCGCTCTCGGGATCCGCCTGGCGAACTGGCGGCGGAAGATTGAGCAGGAATGGCACTCCATTTCTTTCGGCGACCTGCAGATAGAAACCCGTGACGGACAACATCATTTCCGGGTGGAGGTGATTTTCGGCAGGGTGGATCCCCAGGCGGTGCAGGTGGAATTATACGCGGAGGAGACCGAGGGCCGGCCCTGGCGGCAGCCGATGGCCCGGGGGGACAAGCTTCCGGACCGCGAGGGAGCTTACGTGTTTACCGCGCAAGCGCCGGCGACGCGGCCCGCGGGCGATTTCACCCCGCGACTCATCCCACACTTTCCCGGCGTCGCCGTGCCGCTGGAAATACCCTTAATTTTATGGCGCCATTGATCGCCATTGGAGGTGGCTAATGAGCATTTCCGCTTATGCCGGGAAACCCGCCGAGCCCTGGATGTTGACCAACATTCCCCGCCTCGTCACCGCCTACTATGTCAATCACCCCGATCCCGCCGTGCCGGCGCAGCGAGTAGTCTTCGGAACCTCCGGGCATCGCGGCTCGTCGCTGGACCGCGCCTTCAACGAAGCGCATATTCTGGCCATCACTCAGGCTATCTGCCTCTACCGCAAACAGCAGAGTATCGATGGGCCGCTGTTCATGGGCATCGATACGCACGCGCTGTCGGAGCCGGCCTTCGCCAGCGCCTTGGAGGTCCTGGCGGCCAATGGCGTCGAGGTTATGTTGGATGCGGCCGGGGGGTACACGCCGACTCCGGTGGTCTCGCATGCCATTCTCACTTACAACCGGGGCCGGCGCCAGGGCCTGGCCGACGGCATCGTCATTACCCCCTCCCACAATCCCCCGAAATATGGCGGCTTCAAATATGATCCGCCCCATGGAGGCCCGGCGGATATCCAGGTGACTCAATGGATCGAACAGCAAGCCAACGCCTTCCTCAGCGACGGATTGAAGGGGGTGGCGAGAGTCCCGTTTGAGCGCGCCCGCCAGGCCTCCACCATCCATCAGCATCGCTTCCTGGACACCTATGTGGGCGATCTCTCCTCAGTGGTGGACATGCAGGCAATTCAAGACAGCAAGGTTCACCTGGGGGTGGATCCGCTGGGCGGCGCCAGCGTGGCTTATTATGACGCCATTGCCGAGCGCTACCACCTCAACCTGGAAGTCGTGAATCACAGCATCGATCCTACCTTCCGGTTCATGACCGTTGACTGGGACGGCCAAATCCGTATGGACCCATCCTCGGCTTATGCGATGGCGCGCCTGATCGACCTCAAGGACCGCTTTGCCGTCGCCTTTGCCAGCGACACCGATGCCGATCGCCACGGGATCGTCAGCCATAGCCAGGGATTGCTTCCCCCCAACCATTATCTCTCCGTGGCTATCGCCTACTTATTCGCCAACCGCCCGGAGTGGCCGGCAACGGCAGCAGTGGGCAAGACCCTGGTCAGCAGCAGCATGATAGATCGGGTGGCCGCGCGGATGAACCGGCGGCTGGTGGAAGTTCCGGTGGGGTTCAAGTGGTTCGTGGAAGGACTCATCGACGGCTCGCTGGGCTTCGGCGGCGAGGAGAGCTCGGGAGCGACCTTTTTACGCCGTGACGGCGCCGTTTGGACCACGGATAAAGACGGGGTGGTCCCGAACCTGCTGGCGGCGGAGATCACCGCCCGCACCGGCAAAGACCCGGGGGAGCACTACCGGGAACTGACCGCGGAGTTCGGCACGCCGTTCTATACCCGGATAGACGCGCCGGCGACCCTCGAGCAGAAGGCGAGGCTGGCTAAGTTGTCCCCCGAAGCCGTCAAGGAGTCGGAGCTGGCCGGCGAGCCCATCACGGCCAAGCTGAGCAAAGCCCCGGGCAACAATGCCTCCATCGTCGGCCTGAAGGTCATGACCGCAAGGGGCTGGTTCGCGGCCCGGCCTTCCGGCACGGAGAACATCTACAAAATCTATGCCGAAAGCTTTAAAGACCAGGCCCATTTGGACGTCATTGTGACTGAAGCTCAAAGAATCGTGAATAACGCGCTGGAGTAACCGGAGTCAGGCCTCAACCTCGGCGAGACCGGCAATGAGCGACGACATCTAGGTCCTCTTACCTGACAAGACGAAAGGAGCACGAACATGACCACAGGCATGGCACCACTCACCGAACGCCCGGCCTGGAAGGCCCTGGAAGCCCACTATCAGCAGGTTCGGGAGCTGCATCTCCGGAAACTCTTTGGGGACGATCCCGGTCGCGGCGAGCGCATGACCGCCGAAGCGGTGGGCCTTTACCTGGATTACTCCAAGAATCGCATCACCGGCGAAACCCTCAAGCTACTTCTGCAACTGGCCGAGGAATCCGGCCTGCGAGCCCGGATTGACGCCATGTTCCGGGGAGAAAAGATCAACCTTACGGAGAAACGAGCCGTCCTGCACGTCGCCCTGCGCGCCCCGAAGGGAGCAGTCATCGTTGTGGACGGCGATAACGTGGTGCCCCTGGTCCACGCCGTGCTGGACAAGATGGCTAACTTTTGCGACCGCGTCCGGAGCGGCGCCTGGCTGGGCCACACCGGCAAGCGTATTCGGAATGTCATCAACATCGGTATCGGGGGCTCCGACCTGGGGCCGGTGATGGCCTACGAGGCGCTCAAGCACTATAGCGAGCGCGCCATGACGTTCCGTTTCGTCTCCAATGTCGATGGCACCGACTTCGCGGAGGCGGTCCAGGATCTGGATCAGTCGGAAACCCTCTTCATCATTTCTTCCAAGACTTTTACTACGCTGGAGACGATGACCAACGCCCACACGGCTCGCAACTGGTCGCTGGCGGGTCTCGGGGGCGACGAAAAATCTGTGGCCAAGCATTTTGTGGCGGTCTCGACAAACGCTGAGGCAGTGGCGAAGTTCGGCATCGATACCGCCAACATGTTCGAGTTCTGGGACTGGGTCGGCGGGCGCTATTCCATGGACTCGTCCATCGGCCTCTCCACCATGCTGGCCATTGGCCCGGACAACTTCCGGGCCATGTTGGACGGCTTCCATCAGATGGACGAGCACTTCCGCACCACCCCGCTCGCGGGCAACCTGCCGGTGCTCATGGGCCTGCTGGCCGCCTGGTACAACAACTTCTTCGGCGCCCAGACCATTGCTGTCCTGCCTTACGAGCAGTATCTGAAGCGATTTCCAGCCTATCTGCAGCAGCTCACCATGGAGAGCAACGGCAAACACGTCACCCTGGACGGGACCAAGGTAGCCTACCAAACCGGTCCCATCTATTGGGGCGAACCGGGGACCAACGGACAGCACTCTTTCTACCAGTTGATTCATCAAGGGACCAGGCTCATTCCTGCTGACTTCATTGCCTTCGTCCAACCGCTCAACCCCCTGGGCAGGCACCACGATATACTCCTGGCCAATGTCTTTGCCCAGACCGAAGCGCTGGCTTTTGGCAAGACGCCCGAGCAAGTGAGAGCCGAGGGCACGCCGGATTGGCTCGTGCCCCACCGGGTATTCCAGGGCAATCGTCCGTCCAGCACGATCCTCGCCGAGCGCCTTACCCCGGAAACGCTGGGCAAACTCGTGGCCCTCTACGAGCACAGCGTCTTCACCCAGGGGACTATCTGGAGCATCAACTCGTTCGATCAGTGGGGTGTCGAGCTGGGCAAGGCTTTGGCCCAGCGCATTATCCCGGAGCTTGAGAGCCGGGAGGAGCCCCGGCTCGCCCATGATAGTTCAACGAACACCCTGATCCGGCGCTACCGGAAGCTCAAGGAGGCCTCCCGATGACTCCCGGCTTGTCCAAGCGGGTGGGAATCGCCACCGATGACGAACCGGCAGAGCCAAACCCGGAAACTCTGCAACCCGAAAGGAATAACCCATGACCGGCGAGCAAATGGCTCAATTGGCGATCAACACCATCCGCACCCTTTCGATAGACGCGGTCCAACAGGCCAAGTCGGGACACCCGGGTACGCCCATGGCGTTGGCCCCCCTCGTCTACACGATCTGGAACCGCGTCATGCGTTTCGATCCCCGGGACCCCATCTGGCCCAACCGCGACCGGTTCGTACTCTCTAACGGTCATGCCTCCATGCTGCTCTGGTCCCTGCTTTACCTCACCGAGGTTCAGGCGGTGAACGCCGATTACGAGATATTGGGACAGCCTGCGGTGAGCCTGGACGACATCCGCCGTTTCCGCCAACTCGACAGTAAGGCCCCGGGGCATCCCGAATACCACTGGACCTCGGGGGTCGAGGCCACCACCGGCCCTCTGGGGCAGGGAATCGCCACCAGCGTCGGCATGGCCATCGGCCGCAAATGGCTCGCCCGCCGGTACAACAAACCGGGGTTCGACATTTTCGACTACGACATCTATGTTGTTTGCGGGGACGGCTGCATGATGGAGGGCGTCGGGTCAGAGGCAGCCTCACTTGCCGGCCATTTGGGCCTGGACAACCTCTGTTGGGTCTACGACAACAACCATATCACCATTGAGGGCAACACCAGCATTACCTTCACTGAAGACATTGCGGCCCGGTTTTTGGGTTATGGGTGGAATGTCCTGCGTGTCGGCGACGCCAACGATATCGACCGCATACAAAACGCCCTGGAGATCTTCCGGCAGACCAAGGGCCGCCCCACATTCATTATTCTGGATAGCCACATCGGCTATGGATCGCCGCACAAACAGGACACTGCCGAAGCCCATGGCGAGCCCCTGGGCGACGAGGAGGTCCGCCTCTGCAAGCGCTTTTACGGCTGGCCCGAGGATGCGCAGTTCTTTGTCCCCGAGGGCGTCCATAAGCATTTCGCGGCCGGGATAGGGGCCCGAGGTGATGAGGCCCGCCGCCGGTGGACGGAACTCTTCGGGGCCTACCGGGGCAAATACCCGGAACTCGCCACCGAGATCGACCAGATGCAGCGCCGCGAGCTACCCTCCGGATGGGACCGCGATCTTCCCGTGTTCCCGGCCGACCCCAAGGGCTTGGCCGGGAGGGATGCCTCGGGCAAAGTGCTGAACGTGCTCGCTCAGAACATCCCCTGGTTCCTCGGGGGGTCGGCGGATCTTGCCCCATCGAACCGGACCACCCTGAATTTCGAAGGCGCGGGAGATTTCCAGGCCGCTAGCCCAGCGGGGAAAAACCTGCATTTCGGCATCCGCGAGCACGCCATGGCGGCCATTGTGAACGGGCTCTCGCTATCCAAGCTGCGGGCCTTCGGCGCCACCTTCTTTATTTTCAGCGACTATGCCCGGCCGGCCATGCGGCTTTCGGCTTTGATGGAATTGCCCACCATCTTCATTTTCACTCACGATGCCATGGGAGACGGAGAAGATGGCCCTACTCACCAGCCGGTGGAGCAGCTTGCTTCTATGCGGGCCATTCCCGGGCTGATCACGCTGAGGCCCTGCGACGCCAACGAGGTCGTCGAGGCCTACCGCTATATAATGCAGTTGCGGCACCAGCCTGCCGTGCTGGTGCTATCGCGCCAACCCCTGCCGACCCTGGATCGGAGCAAATATGCGCCGGCGGCCGGAGTGAGGCGTGGCGCCTACGTGCTCGCCGACGCCCCCCAAGGAAAACCGGAGGTGATCCTCATTGCCACGGGCAGTGAAGTCTATCTTGCCTTAGAGGCCCACGAAAAGCTCCTGGCCGAGGGCATCCGCTCCCGGCTTGTCTCCATGCCGTCCTGGGAAATCTTCGATCACCAGACGAAGGAATACCGGGAAAGTGTGCTCCCGCCCAACGTGACGGCCCGCGTCGCGGTAGAGCAGGCTTCGACCTTCGGATGGGAGCGCTACGTCGGCTGTTCGGGTCACGTCATAGGTATGAATACCTTCGGAGCCTCGGCGCCCCTCAAAGAACTCCAGCGGAAGTTCGGGTTCGAGCCGGAACGAATAGTAGCGGCGGCGAAAGAGCAGATGGGGAGGAAGTAGTCAAGACCGGCGCAGCAAAAGCGATCGGACTGGAAGTCTGAGCCACCGGTTACATACGCATGTTTGACGTGTTCAAATCGATATATTATCTTACAAAGGACGGAAAAGAGAGGAGTGCCTGCCATGAAGTTGAGCACAAGGAACGTCATTAAAGGGAAGGTCGTCGAGGTAAAAGAAGGCGCAGTCGCGGCGAAGGTCCGAGTTGATATTGGAGGCGGAAACATAATTACGTCAACGATTACGGTTGATGCCGTGCGGGACCTCGCCCTCAAGAACGGTGACGAAGTAAGCGTCCTGATAAAAGCAAGCAACGTCATGATAATGAAAGAGTAACATGTGATTGCTGATGAGCATGCTCAGCGTGATTCCCGGACTTCAGCCCCTCTATCTGACCCTCAAAGTAGCCTCCGTTGCAACGCTTTCCGCGTTCCTGACCGGTGTCGTGCTGGCTTTCCTGTTAGCAAAGGGCAGGTTCCGGGGCAAAGAATGGCTGGACGCGTTTCTGACGCTGCCCCTTGTTTTGCCGCCAACGGTGCTCGGCTATTATCTCATAGTCCTTGTCGGCAGAAACGGCTGGATCGGACACTGGCTTTATGAAGCCTTCGGGATAACACTCATGTTCACCTGGCAGGGAGCCGCGCTGGCAGCCACAATTGTCTCGCTGCCGCTGGTTTTGAAATCGGCCAGGACCGCCTTTGAGAACGTAGACCAAAATCTGGAAAAAGCGGCGCGAACCCTCGGGCTATCCGAAACGGGCGTATTCTTCCGTGTGTCCTTTCCTCTTGCCTGGCGGGGGATTCTCGCCGGAACTATGCTCGCATTCGCCCGCGCGATGGGAGAATTCGGGGCTACACTGATGATTGCCGGCAACTTGCCCGGCAAGACGCAAACCCTCTCTCTTGCGGTCTATGATGCGGTTCAGGCGGGCAACGACAGCCTTGCGGCAACTCTTGTACTCATCACATCGCTCGTTTGCATTATCGTTCTTGTCTCTGCAGGGAGAATACTCAAGACCAGTTATCTCAAGGAGATTAACCGATGAAGCGCGCCGTCTTCTGTCTCGTTTCGCTGCTTTGTATTCTTATTCTCCCCTTTTCTTCCTTTGAAGTCGCTTCCGCTGAGCAGGAACTGATCGTCTCTGCGGCGGCGAGCCTGACCAATGCCTTCGGTGAGATCGGGAAAAAATTTGAGAGCGCCAATCCGGCGACCAGGGTGGTCTTCAACTTCGGGGCATCGGGCGCTCTTCTTCAGCAAATCGACAAGGGCGCGCCCGTGGATGTCTTCGCATCTGCCGACCAAATGACAATGAACCAGGCCGCTGAAAAGGGCCTGATCGTTCCCGGCGCCCGCAAGGATTTCGTGAGCAATGAACTGGTTCTCATCATCCCGCATGGGGCCAAGACCACCGTTGAGGCTCTAAAAGACCTCACCGCCGGGGAAATCGGAAAGATCGCCCTGGGAAACCCGCAAACCGTTCCCGCCGGTCGCTATGCTCAGGAGGTCCTTACCAACGAAGGGCTTTGGGAGGAACTTAAACCCAAGTTTATCTTCGGGGAGTCGGTGCGGCAGGTGCTCGATTATGTCAGTCGCGGCGAAGTGGATGCCGGATTTGTTTTTGCAACCGATGCGTTGCTGGCGAAAGATCATGTCAAGGAGGTGCTCGAAGCTCCGAAGCATGAGCCGATCACTTACCCGATTGCGGTTGTTGGTTCGACGAAGAACAAGGACCTTGCGACCCGATTCGTCGATTTCGTTTTGAGCAGGGAGGGCGAAGAGGTCCTTTCCAAGTATGGCTTCAAGAAACCCTGATATGCTCATCCGAGTCGATATAGAGAAAACGCTGTCTTCTCGCGGGAGACGATTTTTCCTCAAAGCGGCCTTCTCCTCTCAGGAAGGATTTGTCGTCCTCTTTGGACCTTCCGGGGCTGGAAAAACGCTTACTCTTCAGTCCATAGCAGGGCTTATAACCCCCGACTCGGGCAGAATCGAGCTCAGGGGCAACGCGCTCTTCGATTCAAAGAACGGGATCAATGTACATCCGCAGCGCCGCAATATTGGCTACGTTTTTCAGGACTATGCACTTTTCCCGCATCTTACGGTTTTTGAAAACGTGGGTTTCGGCTTACGCAGAACGTGGCTGCAACCCTTGTCCCGACCGCATCGCAGCAAGGTTGATGAGTTCCTCGATATCTTTGAAATTACACATCTTGCAGCAAGCTTCCCATTCGATCTATCCGGAGGCCAGCGTCAGCGTGTGGCTTTGGCGCGCGCACTTATACGAAACCCGGAACTCCTGCTCCTGGATGAACCGTTTTCAGCCCTGGACACTTTGCTCCGAACAAAGCTTCGCGATGAACTCCTCGCGATTCAGGCCCGTTTCAAAGTGCCTGTAGTCATGATTACACATGATCCTGAAGATATCAGGGTATTTGCTCAAACACTGGTTACGTATGAGACAGGACGGGTATGCAGGGTGGATTCCTTCCTGAAGGCAAATGGAGAGGACCTCTTGAATCGAGTTATTTTTCCGTGCTCCGAGAAATCCTTTACATGCTGATTTGATCGATTAACCTATGATCCCGTAATCCTAACCTTTTCGCCCTTCCGATTTGTCAAGATCGAGGAGAGCTGTGTTGAGTTTTGTTCTGATCGCGCGTCCCCTCGTGATGGGCCTGAACTCGGTCGAGCTGCAGCTTCCCAGCGGAGGCTCTCAGGATCGAAGTGGCTTGATCCGCGTAGAATGTGGAGGGGAAAGGATCTTGACGCCTCGGATGTCGGACGGAGGAAAGGGAATCATTCCCACGCCTTTTGCGCTTCACGCCCCGGCAGCAGGCTATCCGGGCTACCCTGTAGCGGAGCGGTTCTGCGGCGTCAATACGGTTTGAAGCGATCCGAATGCAGAAATCGCGGTCAAGGAATGGGATGGGGACATTATCCCCATCCTCAACGCTTTTAGAGTTCTAGCTGATCTTGAAAACCAGGCCGGCGCCCGTATCACCCGCCGCGCAACCAGCCCACAGGAAATAGCCGCCGCCCAACTTCACGACTTCTTCGATTCCTTCGATTATGAGCCTTCCCGCCGTGGGTCCCTGCGGATGCCCGAAAATCAGGGAGGAGCCGTAATTATTGAAACTCCCCACGTCGATTCCGAATTCCGAAGCCAAGAAGAGGTCGTTTGCAATAAACGGGTTGTGGGTCTTTATCGCCTTCAGATCCGAGACGCCGATGCCCGCCTTCTCGAGGGCCATCCTGGCCGCAGGGGGGACCGCGGCGGCCATGAAGCCTTTTTTTGCTCTTGAATACCCGTAGGAAATCACTTGAATCGTGACTTTCGGATCCGCGCTGAGTTCGGCCGCTTTCTCCTTGGTGGTGACGAATATGCCGCAATTTCCGTCGGCCGGGTGGGTTTGGGCGCCGAAGGTATGAATGCCGCCCTCCAATACCGGTTTCAAACCCGCAAGGCCTTCACGGGTGGTCGGAGTTACGCCCTCATCCTGTTCCACCACTATGGTCTTTTTCTTGGAAACCGCCACCTCTACCGGGAACATATATCTCTTTTGGAATTCCCTGCCATTGGCCAACGAGTCCATGTACTGCTCGTAGCGGCGCAATGTCGCCTCGTCAGCCTGCGCCCTCGTGAATCCGGCTTCCTTCGCCACGTTTTCGCCCGTCTGAATCATGGCGTTTTTCGCCCAGGGATCGTGTGCGAAATTATCCATATTCCAGTTTTCCGAAATCACTTCGCCTCCCGGACCGTTAGGATTGGGCCATATCGTGTGAGGACCGTTGGAGCATCTGTCCCCCATCACGCAGAAGGGGTTTTGAAAGGCGCCGATTTCGATGCCTGCGCATGCTTGATAGACGCAGGTGGCCGAAGTGGTGCACGCCTGGACGATCAAAACGCCCGGAACGCGCGTGGCGCCGATCAGAGCAGCGGTCCAGGGGCCTCCGTAGAACCATTGAGGCTGACCGACCGTCATCCCGAGAAAAACGTAATCAATCATCGCGGGATCCCAGTTTTTCCAGGCCAGCCATCTTTTGACCGTGTCCCCCGCAAGAGTTATGGCGTTTTGGTTTGCAAAGCTGCCCTGCCAGCGCGAGAAGGGAGATGAGAAATAGCCTCTGAATGGAATGTACGCTTTGGTGAACATCTGGTGATCCTCCTTAGGATAATTTGCCGGTTATTTCTTCCGCGATCTTCCGCCGCATGCCGGTCTGTCCGCCGTGTGCCTGGGAAAAAGCGCCCGCTTTCCCAAATTCCTCGGCAATGATGGTGGCGCTGATTTTGTCCATCTCCGTGCCGTCATATTCCGAGGGGATTTCCGCCCCCAGAAGCCCCAACTCCCGGGCTTCCTTTAACAGGCGCGGGATAATGCCGTCTTTTTGGGCCTCCAGATCGTCCATTACGGGCATGATTCTCTGCTCAACAAAGCGAGAGGTGGTGCGAACAATCATCCGGTGTTCTTCATTGAAATCTTCGGGTGTGAATACCCTTTGGGCGGAAGTGGACTGAAGCAAAAACCCCCCGCCTTGAATCAAATCTTCCATCTGTTTTGTCCTCCGCGTTCCAGCGGCGTCGAGCCGTTATTTAGGAAAAGGTTGAATACAGGGCTATTTTTTGAACTCGGCTTTTCTTTTGCCCAGGAAGACCGAAATCCCCTCTTTGGCGGCTTCGGTGCAGGCGATTACGCCGGATCCCTGATAGCCTTCTTCAAGGCCGGCGGCGAGCGTTTCAGCGGCGGCGGCGGCCTGAATGGTCCTGGCCGTGATAATCACCGCCTCCCTGCTCAAGCGGAGGTTGCCCGCCATCGGTTCGTCGGGTATTTTCACTTCCGGAATGTCGACCTTTCCGTCCGGGATCCGCTGTATCTTGCCCTGTAGACTCAAAACCCTGTCCACGGCGCTGCGGATCAATGACCGATAGTCGTCGCAAATCTTGAAAATCATGCCTATTTCCAGCGCCTGTTTGGCGGAAAGAGGTTTGGCGAAACAGAGCATTTCATTAAACAGCTCCGCCCCTTTTGGCCATTTCCGATATGGAACGACGCATCCGCCGAGGCCGGGCAGAATCCCGAGCGTGATTTCAGGAAACTGAAAGCTCGAGTTGGATGTGGCCACAATGTCATGGCATCGGATGGCTACTTCAAGCCCTCCGCCCAGGGCCAGCCCGTTCACCGCGGCGACCATCGGTTTTTCCATTCGGTCCATAAACCGCTGCACCTGCGCACAGTCTCTTGCATATTGCACGGCCGCCTCGTGGTCTCCCAGGGTGGCGGGGAATTTTCCGATGTCCGCTCCCGCGGAGAAAGCCCTGTCGCCATAACCGGTGATGACGAAGCCCTTCACGCTGGGGTCGTCCGCGTTTTCCTTGAGCACCGACAGGATCTCGTTGTTCACCTCGTCGCTTAAGGCGTTCAGGGCCTGCGGCCTGCGCAGAGTAATGATCTTTACCCCGTCCATTTCATCGACCAAAATGTTGCGCTTGAAATCCTGGTAAAAGGAGAAGGATTCCTTGGGCTTCGGGAAACCGGGCCTTTCTTTTACGTAGTTGTCCATGATGCGTTTGACTTCCGCCTCGCCCATGTCGCGCATCATGTCCAGCGGGCCCTTCTTGAAGCCCAGCGCGATCTGGCAGCCGAAGTTGAGGTCCGCCCTGGTGCCGATTCCCTTGTCCAATATGTCAAAGCTCTGACAGAACAGCGTCCCCAAAAGCCTGTCTCGGACCTTCGCTTTAATCTCAGCCGGCGGCTCCGCTCCCTTGGTCCCGGGGCGATGCGTGTGCCAGCGTTCCACGGAGGCAAAAAGCGGAGCGGGCTTATTCCATGGGCCTTCCTCCATCACGAGGGTTTTTGCTTCAAAGGTGATGGGATTTCCGTTAGTGAGGTTCAATACGTAGAACGGGCCGCCGCCCACGAATTCTTCCGCCGTCGTATCGATCTGGCTTGCGGAGGCCATTTCGAGCAGATATACGGCGTCATTGACCCAATTATCGAAAACGCGGTCGAGCATGAACTCTATCGCATCTTTGACTATGAGGGGGACCTTCCCGGTCCTTGCAAAAAACCAGAAGAGGTAATCCAAAACTTCTTGGCTCGCTTTTTCCCAGACGATCAATTCCACGGGGAGGCTCCGCCATGCAGGCCCAAAAAAGTGGGTAACCGCCGTTCTTTCAGGCCGGCTCATCTGGGAAAAGATTCTGGCCGCGGGAAGGGAACTGGTGTTGGAGGTAAGGATCGTCTCCGGCGAGACGATGGATTCCAGGCGCTCAAAAATCTCCCGTTTCAGGTCGAGGCGTTCCGTGGCGGCCTCGATGACCAGCTGGCAACCGGCAAGCTGGTCGTAGTCGGTGGTGTAGACAATGTCGCGGAGGACGGCGTCGGCTTTATCCTGCTTCATGCTTTTTCTTTGCAGGGCCTTATCCACATATCCGGCCAGCCGGTTTTTCCGCATTCTTCAGGGGTTCTTCGATAACGTCCACAAGATAGAGCCTGGCATCCGGCAAAGCGCTCTTCAGATAATAACCGATATCGGGTCCGATGGTCCCGGCGCCCACGATGGCCATCTCCGATGGAAACGGGCGTTTCGGTTGAATTAGAAGTGGATTGAAGCATGTGCGGTAGAGTTCTTTTTCTCGTGACATGATCCTTTTCCTTCTTGTCTGGGGGTGAAGTCAACTCTTTCGCCGGGCTCCTCCAGAACAGCCGAGGCTCAGGCACCCGGGGCGAGACATTCACTTTTTCGGTCCACCTTTGATAATGGTTCGCAAGACATTGGTTCTATACTCCTCTTTACCTCCTCCTTGATCCCCAGCAAAAGACCTCTTCCCTTGTCCGTAATCTCCAGCCATTTCCGCCGCTCGTCGTTTGGATCATGCGTCCTTCTGAGGCAGCCCATTTTTTCGAGCCGCTTCGTGATGCCGGTGATATTGGAGCCGGAAACCTGCAAAATCTGATTGACGCCCTTACAATATCTGAAAGACTACCCTGCGGGAAAGAAATCCCAATCCTTCGAAAATGGAAGGAAAGTTATCAACTCTACTTTGAATTTTTTTACCACAAACTCATTTCAGTATTGCGAGATGACTATAAAAAAGGACTGGCCGTCAACATATACCGACGAACAGTCCATTGAGTTAAATAGAATGCATCACTATTGATCAAGCCTAAGTCCGATCAATTCATGGTAAAACCACCATCTACCGTCACTGCTTGGCCAGTGCAATTATCCGCCCTGCACAGAAAAGCGACAGCTTCTCAGTGGGAGTTGCCATTCCCCCCACCATTCGGGAACTTTGATCATCCCAAAAGACATGCCGGTAGTGCCACAAGATGTTAAGGTAACCGTATATTACTGTAATATTTTTGTGGCACTGTTAAGCTTCAGTTTGGGTGGATAATAACCCCCGCTTCTTAGAATATTTTCTTCGGAAACGGGTACTTCGCTTTGCCCGATAATCATATAAAAGGCGCTCCCCATTTTTGCCATTTTTAGCGTGTTTAACTTTATCGCCCGCTCCATATTCGACAGCAAAAGGGGAACTGCGCATGGAGGCGGCCCCGCGATTTCCACAAGGCGGAACTGCTCGGGGCCGCGCTATAATCATTTCTCGAGTTTCTGCACCTCTTCCGGGGGAACATCCCATATGCCGCAGGCGACTATGAGATCGTCGCCTTCAACTTTGACCAGTTTTACGTACGTCACCTTCAAGGAACCTGTTTTTTCTCCCGGTTTGGGCCACATATAGTCTACCCAGCCTGCACCCTTGGTCTTGGCTACTTCATTATAGGCGACTTGAATGAGTTTTCCGTTGGAATCCATGGTGTCTATAACGTTCTTGCCGACCATTTTGTACATGATCGGGTGCATGCGCATCGTACCCGCCAGATCTGTGATAATGATATAGGTGCCGGCGAAAATAAACTCACTGTCCTTTCCTTGGAATTTCGGGAAAGCTGCCTTACCCTCCTTTTGCAGAAGAGCGGCTGCCTCTTCCACCTTGTTAATGACCATCTGGGGCGTTGGCTTTGTCGAAGCGCTGGCCACACAGGCCTCCTGGGATTCTTTGGCGAGCTCTTCGGGGGTTTTTTCCGCCAGTGCGGGAATAGCGCTAAGGAGAAAAAGGGAGCAAAAAACAGCAATCAATCCTGTGGGAAGTACTTTCATGATCTCCTCCCAATCACGTGTTCTTAAGGTTATCGAATGATGGGGATGCAAAAGGATTCTTCACCCCGTATTTGTTTTCCGTATTGAAATTGCCGGTGGAAAATTCCCATGGCATTTTGGCGTTCTACCGGTAAATCCCATGTCCTCACATTTCATTTTTGCTGTTCCGAAAATCACCTCCCTTCTATAGGTCCGAAACCTGTGGCGGGTCATTCCAGTCCAACTCGGAATTTGATATAAGTAGTAGTCACATTATAACTACTCGGAAATTCGCAATCCTAATTTGAATTTTTCTCGGACCCACCTATACTGAATTGTTCGCTTGAATCCGGGCAACGGCGCACGGTTCATCGACCGACATTACATGATCGGGAGGAGGGACTTCATACAGGTCGTTTACCAGATTCGCATAATTGGTCAGAACGGCATTCTGATTAATATAGCCCTTATCAGTGGTTTCATGCCTGTCGAACCGTGCCTGTTCACTCAACAGCAGAAACTTTTCAATACGGGATGAGCCACCGGAGTTTGCGGCATTATGCTTTTTAAAAATGGCACGAAACAGTTCAGTAACTGCCGGTCGTTTGAGAAATTCAGAATCATCCGGGAAATCAGCGCTCACGCCGCCCAACTCTTTTCTGATAGCCGGAATATTGGGGTAAACCAAACAAGTCAAATACCTTCGGTTGAGAGCGGCAGGAACGACTTCGAGCAAAAACGGCTGTCCAACCGCATGAATACTGCCCCGAAGTCGCACATTGTTAACCCACACACCGGTTGCCAGCTTGAAATCTTCCGAGGTTCGACCGTCGAAGACAAGGCCTGCCATAGGTCTTTCGGGATGGAGAAATTTCCCAGCGTCCCTGGTCAAAAGATATCCTTCCTCGTCAAAAACGGCACGGGAGGCCTCAGGATTGGCCATATAACCAGTGGTAACGTTTGGACCCCAAACCCTTATTTCTCTTTTGCCCGATGGGTCCGGAGCCAGCTTCAATTTGACACCTGGAATGGGAAGACCGATGATGCGGGTGTCTTCAACCTCCCACCAAACCAGTGTGACGGTCGGTGAGGTTTCCGTACAACCCCAGCCGGCCAAAAAAGGCACGGGGGCGCCGCATGCCTCGACGCTCAGTTTTCTTATCCCTTCGTAGGTGGTCTGATCCAATGCCGCGGCTGCGTTACAGTTGAACTTCAGGTTTTTGAAAAAGGCGGCCTTCAAGTCACGATCCTCTTTCATGGCGGCCAGAAGGTTAATGAAAGATAAAGGCACGCCGAAGTAGATACTCGGCTTTACGTCTTTGATATTTTTGATGGTTTTTTCAATACCGGCGGGTGTGGGATTTCCGTTATCAATATAGAAAGTGCCCCCGTGCATGAGCATCATGTTAAAGATTTTATTCCCGCCAAAGGTATGGTTCCACGGCAGCCAGTCCACGACCACATCCTCACTGTTCACATAAGGCCACATCTGAGCGATGCCCACCTGGTTGCTGACCTGCATGCCGTGAGTGACCAGAACACCTTTGGGAAGATTGGTCGATCCGGAGGTAAACTGTATTTTGGCCAGGGTGTCCGGCGTGACAGCGTCAAAGCGCGACTGCGCCTCCGGCGACAGTGTCTCCCTTTCATCAAACAGCGATTCAAAAGGAAGAACAGTCGAATGCTTTTGGCTGTTGGTAAAGGCAAAAAGTTTCAAGTCCTTTAGGTCCCATTGATTCAATTTGGGCATGTGCAGATCGGCATCCGACATCACCAGGATCGTAGGTTGCGCAACGTCGAGGATGTGTTTGATATGCGAGCCGGTTTCAGAACGAGCCGAGTAAGCGTAACTGATGGGCGTTACCGCCAGGCCGATCTGCATTGCCGCCAATTGAAAAAGGGCCATGTTGATGCAATTTTGGGAAAGGATCGCTACGGGACGGGAGGCGTCCACCCCAAGAGCAAGCAGTCCATTACTGATCTTATTGACGTTTTTGAGCATCTCGGCAAAGGTCAACCCTTTCCACTGGTCTCGGGAGTCGCGTTCAAGCAGAAAGGGCTTGTCCGGAAGGCTGGCTCCATGCTGATGCAGCCAAGTACAAAGGTTGGCGGGATACTCTGAGAGCGGCGTCCTGTTCTGTATAATAACACTTCCGTCCTCACGTTCGGTAATGTCCACCTGGGTATTCACCATTTGGAGCTTCTTCATTTAAGTTTCTCCCGACAATAGCTCAGTACAGAGTTGGCACGGGCCCCGTTATGGATATAAGGCATCAAGCAGGGCCGGGTTCGGATTCGATCTTTTCCGATACCTGTGAGGTCTGTCCGGAGAGGTGTTTATACAACCAAAACACAGCCGCCATGACGAGAACAGCCCCCAAGCCGTTAATGTTGCAAATGGGCCGCACGCCCCATTTCATCGTAATGAAATAGCCGCCTACAACCGGCGCCACCATTGTCCCGATCTTGCCGATAGCATAAGCCCAACCAAGCCCTGTCGCCCTGATGTCTACAGGATAGGAAACGGTTCCAAGCGCCACCACCCCGGCGTTGGCGCCGAATATAAAAAACCCGCAGATAACCGATGCAACTGAAACCGCTGTAAAAGAAGAGCCGGCGGAAGATCCGAAGATCACAAAACTGAGATAAGCGAGGACCTGGGCCCCAATCACAACCCAGAAACGGTTAAATTTATCCATAAGCCGGCCAATCGTGATTATCGCCAGGGCGGAACCAAGATTGATGAAGAAAAACGCCATACTGTATTGTTGAATGTTGGCCCCGCTCTGTTTTAACAGGGTGGGCGCCCAGGCAAGGATGATCCAGATTAAATAAAAGCTCCAGAAGAAAGCTATCCACAGGGCGAAGGTGGTCGCTGTTCGACCTTCCATGAAGAGGTGTTTGACCGGCACGCCAGGAAGTTTTTGCTCCGATGAGTAAATTTGGACTTCCTCTCCACGGGTCAAAGACGGAGCAATTTTGGAGATGATCCTGCGAATCTTCTCTTTATCTGTTCCCTCTTTGACTAAGTATTCCAAAGACTCGGGCAGGAGAATCACCACCATCAGACAGATAATCATCGGCACAAGTCCTCCAACAACAAAAAGCGACCGCCACCCGTAAAGCGGAAGCAACCACGCGCCCAGAAGCCCATTAATGGCGCTGCCAAATGCCATGCCTGCCCACATAGACGTCGTAAGGGTCGCGCGCATGCGGCTTGGCGCGTACTCGCAACCAAAAGCAAGCGCATTCGGAATCGCCCCTCCCAACCCGACTCCAGCGAGAAAACGAAGGAGCGCAAGTTGCTCCACGTTTTGGATTTGTGTGATCAGGATCGTAAAGAAGCCGAAAATCAAGGCGGAGATAAAAAGCATCTTCCTGCGTCCCCAACGGTCTGCAACCGTGCCTAAAAGAATTGCGCCAACCAAAGGCCCGATCATGCCGGCGCTCACCGCCAATCCAAGTTCGGCGGGAGTTACTTTGAGATACTCTCCTATTTTTGGCATTGTCACGCCCATCATTGTCAGATCGAATCCATCCATGAGCGTCACACAGAAACAGAGAAAACAGATCCAGACCTGGTAAGGTGAGAAAGGACTGGAATCAAATAGCTCCCTTACACTCATCGTCTTGTTTGCCATGTCTCACTCCTTCTTAAAAATCGATAAGGAAAATGTGATTTTCAGTGACTGCTTTCCGCGATAGATCATGAAAGCATTTGTCGGGATTCCCGGAGGCGGGCTGCACCGCAGGGTAATCCCATCCGGCCTGTCCGGATGTCTGGATATGGCTCGCCAGAACCAACGATGAGGAGGAAGATTAGAGCGTGGAAAGTCGTAAGGAATTAAGGAATTATGGAATATGGAACATATTCTTTGTAGGCAATTTTAGTGCCAAGGTGTCTTGCTTAAAATGTCTTGTAATATCAGCCACTCCTAAAAGAATGGACAAGCGGGGGTGTATAAAAAATATACGGTCCGTATAATAATTAGACGGTCTCCTTTCCATCCGGGCTTGACAGCCCAGTTCGCGCAATGTTAAGTTTTGCAAATAATCAAATAAAATCCCGATTGGCTCTTTGTTCGATCGTGTTGGATTTTGAGCCTGTCATTTTTTATATCGGCCAACGAGACATTTGGAAGGCTATCGGCATCCAATTATAGACAGAGCCTGGATTGGCTGGTTAGGACGTGAATAATGAGCGCAAAGACGAAAAAGGGGATCGAACGCGCTTTGAGGAAACGGAACGCTCCAAAAGAATCAATACATAATTCAGAGGGAATGTTCCGGGATTTGGCTGAGAAGTCCTTAGCCGGCATTTATCTCTTGCAGGAGGGGGTTATAAAGTACGCCAACCCCAGCTTCAGTGAAATATTCGGCTATACGGTTGAGGAGATGACAGACAAGATTGGGTATCGAGATACCATATTCCACGAAGATTGGCCTTTAGTTGAGGAAAACATTCGCAAGAGGATATCCCACGAGGTGCAGTCACTGCATTACGAGTTCAGGGGGGTCAGGAAAAGTGGAGAAATCATCAACACCGAGGTATATGGTTCCTATACTATCTATCAAGGTAAACCTGCAGTAATCGGGACAATGCTCGACATTACAAAGCGCAAACGAGCGGAAGAGTTGGATGCATACGAGAAAAAACTCTTGAGAGAGAAAACTATTGTCCTCGAACAACACCTCAACAGGATCGAAGTTTACGACAGGTTTGTCGGGGACAGTAAAAAAATGGAAAAGGTGAGGCAGCTCATCTCGATTGCGGCCCCTTCAGACATTCCAGTCCTCATCCAGGGGGAAACGGGCACAGGAAAAGAACTCACCGCGCGGGCCATTCATGATCAGAGTCCACGCGCAGGCAATCCCTTTGTTGCGATTAATTCCAGTGTGTTACAGGAGACTATCTTCGAAAGTGAACTTTTCGGTTATAGAAAAGGGGCATTTACGGGGGCTGGAGATAATAAGCTGGGCCTCCTCGAATTGGCAAATGGCGGCACCCTTTTCATCGACGAGATCTCCGACATGGCAGTCAACATACAATCAAAACTCCTGCGAGTTCTTGAAACGGGCACCTTCGTGAAACTTGGAGATACAAAAGAAACAAAGGTCGATGTTCGCTTCGTCTTCGCCACAAATAGAGAACTCGGGAAGGAAGTGGAGGAGGGCAGGTTTCGTAAGGACCTGTTATATAGAGTCAACGCCTTTGTCATTCATCTACCGCCTCTCAGGGAAAAAACGGAGGATATACCCGTTCTTGCAGACTATTTTTTGGGAAAATTTGCTAGAGGAAATAACAGAAAGTTATTGTCAGACGTATCGATGGCATTGCTTGTATCCTATGGCTGGCCGGGGAATGTCCGGGAACTGAAAAATGTTTTGGAAAGGGCTGTTCTCCTGAGTGCCGATCGACAGGAAATAATCACGAGTGATTTTCCCGAAGGATTGCTGACTCAGGAGCCCGGTACTATAAGACACGACGGGAGGGAGCCGAAAAAGGCCAAGTTGGAGCTTAATCAGATAGAAATGGAACATATTGAAAAGGTTTTAAATGCTCTTGGGGGTAATAAGACAAAAGCGGCACAACTTCTAGGCATCACCAGGGCCACGCTTTACAAGAAAGTTCGAAAACGTGTCACCACGTAGCATAAAAGAATTTAAGGCGTTGGGAGCTTTACAACCTCCTTGTTCCCATCAAGATCGTGCGTTCTAGATGAGCAGACTTAATAGTCCTGAGCCGCTTGTGTTTGTCCCTTTATTCGGGTTAGTCGGGAAGCGCGCGTGTGACCGTTAGTGCATGCACTTCGGATGCTGGGCTTGAACAGTCGTGAAAGCCAGCGCGGCAAAGAGTGCGGCGGTTATGAGGATTTGGGTACGGGTGGTTCTCACTGTTCCGTCCTTTGCATGTTTGATTTCGTTGTTCACTTTACGAGTTCGATCTTAGCTGGACGTAATGCCAGCAGGATAAGACCCCATAGGAATGGCGTCAATCAAGAGATGCTCGATTCGGCGGATACTTTTCCATTGGTGGAATGCGTTCCATAGATTATTGCCAGAGCAAAAGGAAAAGAAGTCAGAACCAGATACCGCCACCTCAACCCTCCTTTGCCACTGTGCGTAATAAACCCACATAATCCCGATCAGCACGTCACATGGAAAGTCACTGTATCTTGCCAACATCGTAACTTTGCGATTTTTCAAGATGTGATCTGCTTATGGAACCTTAACCGCGGGCCGCATACGGGATCGGACCTTTCCAAATCATTGCTGCTCAGGGAAAGAGTGGCCATAAACGACCATTTTGCTCTCAAAATGCGGTTTTTGGCCCCCCAATAGCCCCTTTAACGGTGACAGAAATAGGCTGAAGGGAGTGAGGGTGAACTGCAAGAACTCAGCCAGCAACCGCTTTAGCAACGACTCACGATTCACGATTCACGATTCACCGCTTTTTTTCCTTTTTCCTCTTCTGGTTGCCGCTTCTATTGCCGTTTGTATTGCCGTTTCTGGTTGCCGTTTTGCAGGTTCAAATCATCTCGCGGTATAATATCGTCGGATTAAACAGGGTAGCGGGTTGCGGGTTTCCACTCAGTCCTGCGCCCTCACAAAAAATCGGACGCGAACTGGGCACTCACAAAAGCGGCCTCACAAAAAATCGGCCGCGAACTATAAGTATGTGGCCTGGTCACGTAACGCTAACCGCGAACCCGCAACGTAGTAAGGGTTCGTGCCCGGACTCGAAGCATTGGCCAACCGTTACGATGTTAAGCCCGGACCTGAACGTAGTGAGGGTCCAGCGTTTGACATTGGCTGGAACGGTTAGCGCGAACCTGAACGAAGTGAGGGTGGGCACTCACAAAAGATCGTGCCCGGACAGGAAGCATCGACCAAGCGACTGGAACTTTAAGCCCTGACCTGAACGAAGTGAGGGTCCAGTCCTCAGCACTCAGTCCTGAGTTATTGATAGAAACAGTTTCCCAAAAGTTTCCCATATGTTTCCAAGGTGTTTCCATATGTTTCCATATGTTTCCATAGCAGAGAAAAGGATGGAGGGCATCGGCAGGATGCGGCCTCACAAAAGATCGGCCGCGAACTGGGCACACACAAAAGATCGTGCCCGGACTCGA
>JBKQTS010000219.1:0-4720 GCA_052143075.1 Syntrophobacteraceae bacterium
GGGAAGTCAAGGTCAAAATCAGGTATTGCGGCATCTGCGGGTCTGATTTGCATGAATACCTGCACGGCCAATTTCCGAAGAGCCCTTTTGGTCATGAGGCCTGCGGCAATATAATCGCCGTCGCCCCCGACGTTGAGGGATATGCCGTAGGCGATCGTGTTTGCACCTTCATGCCGGGCGCCTATGCCGAAGCCATCGTTTGTCCCACGGAACGGCTGTTGAAGATCCCCGATGATATGGACTGGAAACGGGCCGCCGTCCTGGAGCCGCTTTCAGTAGCGGCTTACGCCATCGATCGGGGCCGTGTTAAAGCAGAGGACACTGTCTTTATCGCCGGCGCTGGCACAGTAGGGCTAATGCTCCTTATGGGTCTCAAAGCCATGGGCGTCCAAACCGTTTACATGACCGATGTTTTGGAGAACAGACGAAAAATGGCCGAACAAATGGGGGCCACACTGGTCTGGAATCCCTTAGAAATCAAGAGTCCCGCAAAGATCAAAGAACTGACGAAAGGCCGCGGGGTGGATGTGGCCATCGAAGCCGTCGGCATTGAGGCAACGTTGAAGGATTGTTTGGCCTCGGCACGTTATCAAGGCATGGTCATCGTCCAGGGAATTTTCACCGAGCGGGCCGCCATTCATATGCTGGGCTTTGTGACCAGGGAAACGACCATGATCGGCACCAATTCCATCAATCCTCCCCTGGCCATGAAATGGCTAGAAACGGGAAAGATCCGGCCCGAATGCATCATCACGGACATTATACCCTTGGCTGAAATCGCCGGGAGCGGTTTCGAGGTTTTGGCGGGGAAAAGCAAGACAGCAATTAAGATTCTGGTTGCGCCCTGAGAGAAATTGCATTGTACTAATATAAACCTATCTGGGAGGCAGATTATGAATTACGAATTTATCAAGGCAGAGAAGAAGGGCCATGTGACTACGGTGACAATAAATCGTCCTGATGTCATGAATTCCATCAGTCCGTTGGTCAGCGTGGAAATGGACCATGCATTCAATGATTTCGATACCGACCCGCAACAGTGGGTCTGTATCGTTACCGGCGCGGGAGAGAAGGCTTTTTCCGCTGGCAATGACTTGAAATTTCAAGCCGTAAACGGCCCGGCCAAGATGATCGAAATTATGAAAGGAGTGAAAGGCGGGTTTGCTGGAATAACCTCACGGTTTGACTGCTATAAACCTTTCATCGCAGCCGTTAATGGACTAGCTCTTGGAGGCGGGTTTGAAATTGCCCTTGCCTGCGACGTCATTGTCGCCTCGGAAAAGGCCAGTTTTGGATTTCCCGAACCCCGCGTCGGATTGATCCCCGGTGCAGGAGGCGTGCATCGTCTGCCCAGGCAGATACCGTATCACCTGGCCCAGTACATGATCATGACCTCTAAAAGAATCACGGCGCAACAGGCCATGCAATACGGGCTTGTCGCGGAAATCGTTCCTCTTTCGGAGCTGATTTCAACTGCCGAGAAGATCGCTGCGGAAATTCTCCTCGGCGCCCCTATTAGCATCCGCGCGGCCAAGGAAGCAACTTTGAAAGGATTGGACGTTACCTTGCAGCAGGCCATATCCACTCAGTTTCCGGGGCAGACTGCCATGTACCAATCCGAAGATTTCATTGAGGGGCCTAAGGCATTTGTTGAAAAACGGCCGCCCAATTGGAAGGGCAGATGAGTTCCTGCGCACTACGGTGTGTCAGGTATCCAGAGCGGAAAGAACTGATCTGCCCCCTGTTCTTCCTGTACTCTGAGCAAATATAGTGAATATGGCCTTTCCGTCAGCAGACAACGGTTGCCCGGGGGATCGCCCCCGGGCAATTTCTGAAATAGATGCCGACCTCCATTAGCTATTGAAGTTCCAGGCTCCAGCGCCTTGACAACTTGCGCTTACCTTTTCCTCGTCAGCTCAAAAATAGCTTCTCCCTGTACCTTCACACGAGAATTTTGAGATATCCATGGCTCATGCTTTCTTTCAGGTGTTAAAAAATTGTGAGCCCAAGACCTACACCCTACGGGCGCATGCCCCTCTTTTTGGGACCCAGCTGACTCGGCAGCAAGCGATAGGCCGTTTCGATCCAATCGCAGAGCAGCGGCCGTGTGTCACGTGGATCAATGATTTCCTCGACGCCAAACATTTCGGCTGTCAGGAAAGGAGAAGTTTTTTTGTACAAGCGTTTTTCTATTTCTTCCCTCATGGCCTTCGGATCTTCCGCTGATTCGATCTGCCGCCTGTATGCCGCCTGGACGCCGCCTTCGATGGGCAGTGATCCCCATTCCCCGGATGGCCAGGCGTAGCGCAGGTTCAGATGCGAATGGTTGCCGTGGGCAGCGCCGGCCACGCCGAAGACGCGCCTGAGAATGATGGAACACCAGGGGACCGTTGCCTGGTATACAGCGCACATGTAGCGGGCGCCGAAGCGGATCGTGGCTTGATTCTCGGCTTCAACGCCGATCATGAAGCCTGGAATGTCCACGAAATTCACAATCGGCAAATGGAAGGTGTCGCACATGTCGATGAAGCGGGTTAGTTTATCGGCGCCCTGGGCGGTAATGGCGCCACCGTAGTACATTGGATCATAGGCCAGAACACCGACAGGTTTTCCAGACAATCGGGCAAGACCGGTTACAACGGGAGGCCCGTGCTTCGCCCCAATCTCGAAAAAGGACTCTCCGTCCAGGACCAGGCTTAAAATGCGGCGCACCGGGTAGGGGCGGCGCTTGTTTCGTGGAATTATACTTAGAAGCTCTTCTTCGCGCCGGTCGGCCGGATCGGTTGCCGTCACAACGGGGGGCAAGTCATAGACCGAATCGGGCACATAGGAAAGAAACGCCCGAATCTGTTCAAAGGCATCTTCCTCCGAGATTGCTTCATTATCCACGGCGCCGAATCCCGTAGTTTGAATATGGGAGCCGCCCAGTTCCTCTTTTCCGATCTTTCGCCCCAGGGCAGGTTCGACCACTGGCGGGCCAGCCACGAAAAGCTGGGCCGTTTTTTTGGGCATGACAGAGAAATGGGACAAGACCGTACGGGCTGCGCCCAGACCGGCAACTGATCCGAGAGCCGCACCCACAACCGGGACAGTTGAAAGGAGCTCCGTCATGATCTCCATAGCCGGATTGGCCGGGACGTAAGTTCGGTCCATTGTCTCCAGGAACTTTACACTCCCGCCTCCCCCCGTCCCATCAATGAGACGGACCATGGGGAGACGCAACTCAAGGGCCATTCTCTCTGAATACTGGCCCTTGTTGCCTATTTTAGCGTCGGCTGCACCTCCACGAATGGTAAAATCGTCCGCCCCCACCACCACCTTTCGTCCGTTTATCCTTCCCGTCCCCATGATGAAATTGGAAGGAAGTATGGCTACTAGACGATCTCCGTCAAAAGTCGGGATTCCCGTAATTGCTCCAGTTTCATGGAAACTCCCTACATCCAGAAGCTTCTCTATCCGTTCCCGGCAGTTCAATTTGCCGGCAGCGCGATGCTTGGCCAAATTTTCCGGCCCTCCCATCTGCTTGGCCAATTTTTCCCGGAGCCGGAGTTCCTCAATTTCCGCAAGCCAGCCTTCATGAGATTGGTCTTTCAATTCATCCATGGAATCACCCCCAACACGAGCTATCATTCATTTTCACTGCATCAAATTTCGAAAAACCGCTATATGCCGCCTTGCTGCTATGCACTCTCGATGAAGCCGATGATGCCCTTTCATCCGCCATGACTCCACAATTACTGGTCTGGTCAGGTCCTGCATTAGGCGGGTGAACTCACCTACTCGAGACATATAATGCTGTGCTGTTCCGTCGGTCGCCCGTGAGTCGATATCTTCGGCAAAACTGCCGATATCTGCGCCAGCGCAAAAAACCTGTCCCGCTCCAGCGACGATTATCCGGGCTTGCTCAGTATTGGTTGAAATGGAAACTGCATACAGATTTTTCTTACGACCGCGGCGCAACGCTCATTCTCCTTCGGCCTCCTGCACGGCTTGCGCCGGGTCCTGTTGATAATAGAGCTTCAGTTCCTCGTAGAGTTCTGCGTGTTGCCTTTTCAACTGGACGGGCTTTTCGAAGAAACACTCGGTAGCAACAGCAAAAAATTCTGCCGGGTTGGTAGCGCCGTATTGATCCAGCACTGTGGAACGGCCCTCTTCTGCGTCCCGCTGCAACTCTGCGTAGTCTTTTCCCAATATCCGGGCCCAGGCGACATACATCGATCGGTGAGGCAGAGGCGGAGCCCCGTTTGCATGGCCATCTGCGGTGTCCAGTTGATGAGCGAATTCGTGCAGGACCACATTGTGCCCATCATGAACATCCCCGGCATTGGCTCGAACATCATCCCAGGATAAAATCAGCGCGCCGCGACTCCAGGATTCCCCGAGATGTACCTGCTTTGTTTCGCCATAGTAACCAGGTGCAAGTTCCAGGTATCCCTTCGCTATGAATGCGCTGGGGTAGACAAGAATTGAGTAGAGTCCCGGATAATAATCGGTTTCCCTGTGCAGCAGCAGGATACAGGCTTGGGCGGCTATGGTGACCTTGATCTCATCGGTCAGCTCCAGCCCTCCGCAACCCTCATAATTCTTTTCGGCGAGGAAAACGAGGATATGCCCCAGAATCTCTTTTTGGTCGGCCTCGGCTAACCGGTGGTAGATTGGCACATTCTTTTCGATTATTTCGAGCCAGGCAGGCGGGAAAGGCTGGTTTCGAAGCTTTTTC
>JBKQTS010000220.1:0-31429 GCA_052143075.1 Syntrophobacteraceae bacterium
CCGAAGGTTGACGCGGCGCAAAAGGTGGAAACTCCGGCGCAGGCGCCAAACCCGATCGAGGCCAATCCGTCTCCCGCCGATCCTGACGAGACGATAAAACCTGAATTGTCCGGTCCCGTGGAGGAAAAGAAACCGGAAAACTCCCGACCCGCCGAACCCAAGACCGAAGCATCTGTCGATAAAACGGCCGAGCAAGAACCGCCGCCAGCCACTCTGACCGAGATTGTCGATAACCTCAAATCTCAGGGTGCGGCCAGCTTCGAGCAAAAAAGCGACAGAATTACGTCGCTCGAGATAAGCAGCGCTGCATTTTTTGACAGTGGTTCGGCCACATTGAGTCCGGCAGGAAAGATGATATTGCGTGACGTGGCTGGAAACCTGAAATCGGAAAAATTCAAGGATTATCAGGTCACCGTTGAAGGCCATACCGACGATGCGCCGATCAACACACCGTTGTTTCCGTCCAATTGGGAGCTATCGACTGCACGCGCGGCAGCGGTGGTACGTTTCTTTCTGGAAGAAGGGATTTCGGCGCAGAAACTTCGCGCAGCCGGTTATGCCGATACTTTTCCAAAGGTGTCCAACCGCGATGCAAACGGCAGGGCAATACCGGAAAACCAGGCACAAAATCGCCGTGTCGTCATTAAACTGGAAAAAATAGAAAAAACAACCTAACGCTGTGTCATACCGCTCATAGAGTACAAGGGTCCGCACCTACACTTTTCACACTTTACATAACTTTATCAAAATTAATTGATTTTTTACACCTTAGTCCCCAAGCAAACCGCTTATTATAGGTCACAGTTGCGGCGACTTGTAAACAGGGTACTCTTTACCGCTCAGCGATTTCGATGAGCTTTTTGCAAGGGTCTATCTTCAAACGAGGCGCTTTCCGCAATGCACTATGAGCAGGCATGGAGCATGATATGGGTTTGAAAAAGATTTTTCTCTGTGACCATTTCCCATCGGGGTTTGTACATGCAATCAAATGATCGGTGAATTGGCGTTCAATTTACTATAACTCTAAGAGCTGTCACCGAAGGACTAATCTTTGCGGGAGCGCTGCGAGAACCGTTGCCCCAGTTCTCACATGTTCCCGCTTCAGCGCAAATGGGCGTTTGCGCACTCTAATAGAGATCTTCGGAATGAGTCCCACCGGAGATCCAGCCCGCTTTCCTCCTGCGGATCAGGGCCCTGTTTAAAGAAGGGGGTTGAGTTATGCCGAGGATCCTTGTCGTCGAGGACGATGA
This sequence comes from Syntrophobacteraceae bacterium, assembly GCA_052143075.1. GTDB lineage: Bacteria > Desulfobacterota > Syntrophobacteria > Syntrophobacterales > Syntrophobacteraceae > SbD1. The sequence goes on from JBKQTS010000220.1 coordinate 1,251, forward strand.
AAACATCAGGCTCCTATATTCGGTGGAACTCAAGGAAGCCGGATACGAGGTCATCACTTCGCAGAGTGGTTACAAGCTTATCGAGAGAATTGAAGAGGGAAAACCGGATTTGGTCATTCTGGACATAAAGGCGGTTGACTACAAAGGTCTAAACATCCTCCAGGACATCCGAAACCATTTTCATGACCTGCCTATTGTACTCTTAACCGCATACGATGGCTTCAAAGAAGATATGAAATCGATTGCGGCCGACTTCTATGTTGTAAAGAGCTTTGATTTGACCGAACTAAAGAAAAAAATTGCTATGGCTCTCGAAATAAAGCTCCCCGGTTGAAGACCTCGGCCTCAGTGCCAACACAAGAATTAAGTCTCGCAATAACTATTTTTACAAATTGCAATACTACTATCAGAGCATTAAAATGTTCGAGATTTCCGGCTTGCCTGGTTTGCCACGGTGTGACTGCACGGCAACACAGTCAAGGAAAGCAGGGGACGGGTCAAAGCCGCCAGCGAGGGCGCCGGATAATCTGCTCAGTCTTTTTACAGGCTCTGGCCGGAATTATCCATTCCCGTTCGGAGCGGATCACGATAAGCCCCGCGCCTGCGGCCCTGAAGAAAGAGGCGGCGGGGTTCGCTCCGCCGATTGCGGTCGGGATGCTGGCCGGATTGCGTGGAAGATATCAAAACCGCTTGACAAGTTTTCAAATACCCTGTCTTCTCGAAGGAGCAAATATGGGATGGTACATTTATCCTGCACATCTCGCAGCGGGTATTTTTCTTGCCAACGGTGCGCCCCATTTCGTTAATGGAATATCCGGCAACCGGTTTCAAACTCCTTTTGCTTCACCGCCCGGTGTGGGAGAGTCATCCCCGTTAGTCAATGTCATATGGGGTATGGTCAATTTCGTGATCGGTTGGGTTCTTTTGTTCGCGGTCGGGAATTTCACGGGCGGTTTGAATATGGATACATCGGTCTTTGCCCTCGGCGTTTTTTTGTGTGGAGTGGGGTTGTCCTGGCACTTCGGTCGTGTACGCAACAGATGAAAGGCTCATAAAAAAGCGTGAAATATTTAGGTAGTTTAAACGTTGTCTGAGGCTGTGAGCGTATATTCTGTGGGATCAGGGACGGGAGTAGCTAACCATCACATCATGAAAAAAGGAGAAAAAAATGGCAATCACCACAGTAAAGGATGTGTTTGAGAAAATGCCCCAGGTATTCAATGCTGGAGAGGCGGCGGGGCTCGACCTGATTTTCCAGTTTCACATTACCGGCGCCCAGGGCGGTGACTGGAACGTGGTGGTCAAAGACAGCGCCTGCAAAGTGAGCACAGGGGTCCACGCCAGCCCCAGCGTGACCTTCACCATGGAGGATGCAAACTGGGTGGCCATGTGGAATGGCGAACTCGACGGTATGAAAGCCTACATGACGGGTAAGCTTCAGCTTTCGGGGGACATCATGTCTGCTCAGCGATTACAGTCTTTGTTCCCGTTCTGATACACACGCGACCGATTGCTGTTTTTAGAAACTGATAATCTTTATATGGTTGAAGCAATCAGCGCCGCGCCGATGGCGCCGTTTACCTGTGCGTATTCTGAAACAATGACGGGTGTGTTCAATTTTTCTTCAAGCGCCTTTACCACACCGATATTTTTGGCAACCCCCCCGGTCATCATGACCGGTGGGGTAATGCCGATCCGTTCTCCCATGGCCATTATACGGGAAGCAATAGACGCATGAATCCCTGCGATGATATTTTCCCGTTTTGCTCCTTTGGAAATCAGGGAGATTACCTCCGATTCGGCGAAAACCGTGCACAGGCTGCTGATGGAAGCTGTATTGTCCGCATGGAGCGATAATTCACCAAATGCATCCAGGTCCACTTCCAGGGCGCGCGCCATGACCTCCAGAAATCTTCCGGTTCCCGCAGCACACTTGTCATTCATGGAAAACTGCTGAACCTTTCCGTTTTTATCGATCACAATGGCTTTGCTGTCCTGCCCACCGATATCGATAATGGATCGTATCGCAGGATTCAAAAAAATCCCGCCGGCCGCATGACAGGTAATTTCAGTAACCGCTTTGTCGGCGAACTGAATACTGTTTCTTCCGTATCCGGTGGCAACAATCCTGTTGATCCGGGAGGCTGCAAGGTCAAGTTCCGACAGGACCTGGTCAAAGACCAGCCGCCCCGCATTTTGAGCGTTGTATCCGGTCAGGATGACACATGCCCCCAACAACTTGTTGGCCTGTATTATTGCCGCCTTGGCACTGATTGAACCTACATCAATACCTGCTGTTATCACGAAGTCCTCATTTCAACATCTCAATAAAAGCGTCAATTCGGGTTTCCACCTGGCTTTCGGAAAAATTCCTCTCATCCGTCATGTCGGCCTCGATCATCAGGGTGGGAATGCCGACCTTTTCCTTAATGAGTCTCTGTATGTCATACTGGCCCAATGAATAAGGCTTGCAGCTTCGGTTGGAATGAAAAACCACTCCGTCGGCCTCGTATTTTTCAACCATTTTGATAATGTTGTCGGCCATGATGTCGGTTCCGGAGTTCAGAAAAATCCTGGTGTACATTTCCGCCATGGAACCTAAAAAATCGTTTTCATCCAGGTATTTCATATTGCTGCACCACCCGGAGGTATAGGTGTCTGCCACCAGACAGGCTGAATGAGCTGCAAACTTGTCGGACAGCCATCGCAATCTGTACCAAACCGGAATGTTGTCCCAGACCAGCCGGTATTTTTCCACGGGAAGCATTCCGATGCCCCGGGCGATTCGGTCTTTCATCTCCTGCAGCAAGGATTCGTAAAAATCCACGGCGATCTGCGTTCCCCGCAAGGTGACAATCATGGCAAGGTGAAAAAATGCATCGAAACAGGTCATGGGAGCCGGCCGGTTCATTGTGGTATCCAGGATTTCCTGCCAGAGCCCCGTCCCTTGGACGGACAGTCTGCCCACTTCTTTCATGCGGTCATAATCAAACGGTTTGCCGCAAACTGTCTCCAGAAATGAGATATATTCCTTTAGCTGAGCAGTTACATACTGCTTCATGTCGTGATTGAATTCCGTGTGGCAGACCGGCGTATCCAAAATGAACAGGGGCACATTGAAATACCGGGCCTGCACCTCGTACCACTTTAGCACTGTCCCGCAGATATTGTTGCAGCAGATCAGCATGTCCGGCGCCGGCAATCCGCCGATGGGGCCTCCGTTCACTTTGGCACTGGCAATGTCGGCCCGCGCATAGGAGCAAAGATCGCTGGAGTATCCCATCTGTTCCGATTTTTCACAAAGTTCCACACCCATCTTGCTGGCTCCGATCATGGCCCCGTAGTTTTCCGGGTAGATCGGAATTACATCCATCACATGCAGGGGTTCGACCGGTCCGCCGCTTGTGATCCACGCGATTTTTTTGCCGGTTATCTCTTTTGGGGTTTTGGCCTCCATATAGTAGGCCGTCATGATCGCTCTCATTTTTTTATCGGACTTGATTTTTCGTTTTTCTTTTTCCGGATCTATTATTTTTTCCATCGTTGGCATGGTCTTCTCCCTGCGATCATCCATTTGCGGTTACAGCATTTCCATAAATGCCTCACAGCGTGTTCGGAGTTGGCCTCCCGAGGATGTCTGTTCTTCAATTTCAAACAGCGTGCTGGGGATGCCTTCTTTTTCAAGCATCTCTTTCATATACGGGTAGTCAAATGAATGGGGGTCGCAAAATTTTAAAAATATGAAAACCACGCCGTCGGCGTTGCTTTCCTTGACCTTTTCCACTAGATGGCTTCCCCTTGAGAAAATCCCGGAATGCTTTGCCGGACACACAATCCGGCTCATATACCGCCGGGCTATGTTTTTTTCCAGGTCACCCGTTTCATCGATCCCGCCTTCAAAATATCTTGCCCCTGTGCAGAAGTCGTCCCAAACGACGGCGCCACCGGAGGATTCGATGATATCATAGATATCAGGCATGCTGCACAGCCCGCCGCTCAGAACGAGCCGTTTCGGCTTTGAAGCGGCGTCATCGCTTTGCTCTTCAAGAGTCGTGACGACCTCAGCAAGGACATCGGCAAGCTGGGCCCGGTCCATGACCATGGATGCCTTGATAATTGTGTGAAGGTCGCTGCTTTTGATTTTTCCCGGGCTTGCCTTTCTGATTTCATACAGAGCCGCGAGATGATTTCGGGTCTGGTTGGATGTTCGGACGGCCTTTTCCAGCATTGCATCGGTGATTCTTATCCCAAGGCCGGCTTCAAGATCTTTGCGGAATTTGTGGATCACGGTGAGCATATATTGTCCGGCGCTTTCCGTATCCAGCTTTACCGGCATGATCAGGTCAGCATGAAAACCATAATTTGTGTTCATCCTCCAGATATCGGACAGACGTTGAATGGAATCACAAGTATGGGGGAAAACCGTTCCATCCAGGAAATCCAGGCGCCCCGCAAGAGCATCTTCCAGAGCACCGCGTACAAGGCTGCAGCTATAGGCCTGTAAAAACGCACCTGCTTTGGAAATGGTCGCTCCGGAGCCCAGGATTCGAAACGGAAGGGCATGAGCAGCCGTGATAAGTTCTTCCGGTGTATAGGAACAAAAATGACCGATCACTCTTCCATGGGTTTCGTCTTTCCAGTTTTGAGCATAAGCGGCGGGATTTGAAACAATTTTCTTAAACATGTCGATATGTTTCATCTACGATACTCCTCGGGGTCTTTGGATTTACACCCACAGATATTTCCGGATGGACACTTGCTTGTGATAGTTTGCGTGCGATCGGCCGATGTCACAGGCCCTCTCTTTTGCGTCTTGCGATCTCTTCATCCTCCAGGACCTTGTAAGCGACTTTTCCCACAATGGTCAACGGGAGTTCATCACGGAATTCAATTTCCCTGGGGCAGCTCCACTTTATTAGATCCTTGCGGCAGTGGGCGATCAATTCTTTTTCCATATCCGGACCAGCCTTGGTTTTGTCTCTCAGAACGACAAATGCCTTGACACGTTGCCCCTGGGCCTCATCGGGGACTCCGATTACGCAGACATCGGCAACCTCCGGGTGCTCATAAAATTTGTCTTCCACCTGGGCAGGGTACACATTCATCCCGGAGGATTTGATCATGCGTTTCTTACGAAGCTTGAAATAGAAGAAGCCTTCCTCATTCCGCGTTCCAATATCTCCGGTGTGTAGCCAGGTGCAACCATCTTCGTGAACCCTTAAGGTTTTGGCGGTTTCTGCCTCCTGGTCGAGATACCCCATCATGACCGCCGGACCGGCAATACAGATTTCCCCTTCTTCTCCGCATGGAACTTCTTCGGTCGTATCGGGCTTGACAATTTTCGCCTTCATGTTCGGAAAGGGGATTCCGATGCTTCCTTCCCGGTATTCATTGACCGGGGTCGCCATGATACCGGTCACCGCTTCGGTCAAGCCATATCCTTCAAGCAGTTTTACGTTCCCCCCCTGCTTTTTGACGATCTCTTCGAAACGTTCCTTAACGACACGGGGAAGGGTATCGGCACCGCAAAAAGCCGCCTTCAGGCAGCTAAGGTCTGTTTTTTGAAATCCGGGGTGCCGATTGAGCGCTTCAAACAGGGTAGGTACGCCGACTATAAAGGAGGGTTTTTTCTTCTTGATGAGTTTAGCAACCTCTTCCGGTGTAAAGGTCGGGACCAGGATGGCTTTCCCGCCGCCCATAAGTGTCGAATTGACGCAAACCCCGAGGCCGAATCCGTGAAAAATCGGCAGGATCGCCAGCATCGAGTCCCCGCGGTCTCTTCCGACCCAGCTAGCGCTTTGCAGTCCCTGCGAAATAAAGTTGTAGTTGGATAGCATGATTCCCTTGGGTTTGCCTGTAGTGCCTCCGCTGTAGAGAATAACGGCAAGATCATGGGTATTCATGTCTGCTTTGGGAGCATCCGGAAGGGAGAGTTGCATCAGATCCTTCCACCAGAGGACCCTGGAATCCTTGGAAACCTTGGGTATTTTGCGGCCCTTTGTCAAATTGAAACCAATCCGCTTCAGCAGGGGAAGATAGTCCGGTATCTTTGAAAGGATCAGCAAATCCAGGCAGGTTTTGTCCATTACGTTTCGGAATTTCTGATAAAATGCATCAATGGTAAGGGCGAACCTGCTCTTGCTGAGCGATACGTAAAATTCAATCTCGGGTTCGGTTGAAAGGGGATGAATCATGCTTGCGACCCCCCCCAGCTTATTCACCGCATAAAAACAGATGATGCCCTGGGGAGCGGTGGGCATGGCGATGGTGATACGGTCCCCTTTCTTGAGTCCAAGAGAAGTGAGAACACCGGCAAACTGGTCGATCTCTTTTGCAAACCGCCTGTAGGTCGACACATGCCCCAAAAAGTCATAGGCAATAGCATCCGGATTCTCCATGCAGGTTCTCATAACCGCTTCATACAGGGTGACCTCCGGATAATCAATGGACTCCGGGACATCGTCGTAAAATTTTAGCCAGGACTCTTTATCCTTCATGTCAATCCCCCTTGTTGCCAGCGCTTTAGCCTTTCCGGCATGTTTTTATAAGGCCGGAGGCTTTGGAGAACCTCGGTACAGCGGTATCCGTCATGCCGGAATTTCTTCACAGGGCGGCGAATATTTTGGCAGAAGCTACCACGCTTAGCAATAGGAACCATAGGAATCATGAGTTGGGGGAAGCCAATGTCGCGAGATGATGATTTCCGTCGGAATCGAAGGACAGTATCCTTCTGTGAAAATGCTTCAAATCCGCGCGGTGGGCGATGCTTACAATGGATGTGTTCGGGAGAAGCTTTCCGATCATGGAGTAGAGGTAGTCCTGCGTGGTATCGTCCAGGGCGGAAGTCGCCTCGTCGAGGAAAAGCCATGCCGGCTTTTGGAGCAAGGCTCGAGCGAAGGCAAGACGCTGCTGCTCTCCCGGGGACATGACCTGTTCCCAATGGGCGGATTCATCCATACGCTTGACGAAGCCTTCCAGGCGGCAGAGCTCCAGAGACTTTTCAATCTCACCGTCACAAAAAGTTCCCGGTTTTTCCGGATAACAGATCGCATCACGCAGTGTACCGATCGGCAGATAAGGCTTTTGGGGAAGAGAAAGCTTACTGGCGCTCTGATGAAAGCCGATCACACCGGAACCAAACGGCCAAATGCCTGCAATTGCGCGAAAGAGTGTGCTTTTTCCCACTCCCGACGGTCCTCTGACTAATAACCTCTCGCCGGGAGAAACGGTCATGGTAAGGTTATTGACCAAAACACGCCCATCCGGGAGCCTGAGATTCAAGTTATCGATAGAAAGTGCCGGGCTATCCTTGGCATTGACCTGTAAGTCGCAGAGTTGGCCCTGATTCGGCTCGGTCGTACAGATAGTTTCATGAAAGCTGGTCAAACGATCTACGCTTGATTTCCATTCTGCGAACGGCCGGTAATTATCGATAAACCAGCTCAGGGCACTTTGAACATTGGAAAAAGCCGAAGCAATCTGCATCAGCCCTCCCAGTTGAATTGCACCGGAAAAAAAGCGGGGTGCGGCCACCAGGATGGGGAAAATGATCGCGACCTGGGAATAGCTCGAGGTAAACCAGGTAAGCCGTTTCTGACACTTCATGATCCCCCACCAGTTCTTGAGGATTTGCACGAAGCGGGAGTTGAGGTTTTCCTGTTCCGAAGCTTCGCCCCTGTAGAGGGCGATCCCTTCGGCGTTTTCCCGAACCCGCACGAGACCGAAACGGAAGTCGGCTTCATAGCGCTGCTGCTTGAAATTGAGAGTTATGAGCGCTTTGCCGATCCAGTGAGTAAGGTAGCTGCCAAAAAACGCGTAGGTGAGGGCAACCCAGACCATGTATGCCGGGATGATTATGTCGTGCCCTTGGAGGGTAAAGCTGAGATCTCCCGAGAGCACCCACAGTATGCCGGTAAAAGATGCAAGGGTTACCACGGAGCTGAGCAGTCCCAGGGACAGAGACAGCGCTCCGTTAGTGAAGAGGCGGATATCTTCCGCAATACGCTGGTCGGGGTTATCGGTCCCGTTGCGCTGGACCTCCATGCGGTAGTAGACCTGGTGAGTCATCCATCGCTCCAGGTATTGCGAGGTGAGCCATCGCCGCCACTTCATCTCCAACATTTGGTTGAGGTAGAGCCGGTAGACCGATACTGCAATGTAGATGAATGCCAGCACGCTGAAACGCAGCAACTGCGTTTTGAAGGACCCGTAATCCTTGTTTTGGATTGAATCATAGAACAGGCGGTTCCACTGGTTGAACAGAACCGTCAGGTAGACCAGTCCGAGATTGAGCGTGATAATAACGGCCAGGAGTCCCCGGCCGACCCACTTCTCTTCGCTCCACCAGTAAGGTCCCAGGATCTTCCAGAGTGAACGGTAGGAAAGTTTGTTGCAGGTGCTGGAATTCTGCTCGTTCATAGTGCCTTCACTTTCATTGGAAAAGCAGACTTCAAAGTCGGCATGGTCTCAGAAAAGCAACTGAGAGCTGCCCGGGGCTGCGTACCATACATTATTTTATATGGAACCAGTGCGTTTTTTTTGCAGAGGCCGGCACAATGCCGGCCCAAATGCAGTCCTCATATGATTGGTAAGAAGTCTTGATTAGCTGATATTGTATCGTTATGAAATTGGATTGACAAGTTTGTGGCGACCCCTAATTTCGAGAAAAAACGGAGGCTTGTTGTTCCGTGGTTTGGACACGCCATGCGCATTGCCTGTTTTCCATTTATCATCGGGAAGCTTTTTGCCGATTCCTTCCATGAAGAATTTCTAAAGTTCGATATGTCGAGGACAAGGGCAAATGTCGAATACCCATCTGAAAACGGACGCAGCAGGAGCAAAGAGCGATTTTTACATGATTCCTTTCCAATTGGGATCACAGCTCGTTTTAAAATCCACTTTAGATCCTGCACTCACGGCGAAAACAACCGTTTACGGCACTGTCCCCGGTGAGATGATCATAATTGAAGAACCTCTGTTTTCCCTCACCGGGCGTTTCACGGGCCTGAGCCAAGAATTCCTATGTGCCTTTATGTATGGCAATCATCTACTTAAATTCAAGAGCAAATTTGTTAAACATCTGTTTAAGAACGTCATCGGGATCGATTACCCGAAGGATGTGGAGCGGATTCAGGTTCGTTCGAGTACGAGAATACCGGTAAACATCGAAACTGTGGTTCATGTTGGTACACAGGATGTGACTATTCCTGGCCGCATGGCAGATATAAGCGAAGGTGGGTGCCGGTTGGAATCGCCTGGGTTCATCAAGATGCAGAAAGGGTCGAAATTCTACCTGAGTTTCACATTACCAGAAAATGAAATCATTGATGACCTGGTCTGCGCAGTTATGAACGAGCGGCATCTTCATGATAATACCATCGTTGGAGTAAGATTTTCGGGACCTGCGCAAACTATCATGAAAGTTGAAAACTTCTATAGATTATGTGTTACTGCACTAGCTCTAGGAGCTTGTTGGGACGACTATTCTTGATAAATCCATTCTTATGATTTCCACGAATCGGCAATCGTGAGTTCAACTAGAAACTGGACTCCAGAGATAATCTGTTTGAATGCTTCCTCTATTGCACCTTTCACAATTGTCTGCACCTGATCCGCCATATAGTCTCCGGCTTCTACAATTTGCGGCAATGAAGCCGGCATGATCTTCGACTTTGGTAAATGATGGTTTGCCAAGTGTTATGACCCCTGGTTTTGCCGGGGGGCAGTCATGCCGGGTTGCGCCCACAAAAGTAAAATTCCCCCTGCTCAAACAAAATTGTGCAGGAGGAATGCTTAAGAAGCGATCCTGGTCTTTAACGACATGCCTCAGGGTTTATGAAACTTTACAGCTTCCCCGGGCGCCTTCTGGTGTCAGTAGGGCGCAATACCGTAAACGAATATTGCGCCCTCTGTTCACATGAATATCTTTTTACGGTCAAAATCTTGCCGCTGCCCGTAAAAATCTAATTGTCAATATTTAGTGAGAGTCCATATTTACTTATGGCGCCCGCCGCCGCCGCCGCCATGGCCACCGCCGCCATGGCCACCGCCGCCACGGCCGCCACCGCCACGGCCGCCACCGCCACGGCCTCCGCCACCACGGGCGCCGCCGCCACTACGGGCGCCGCCGCCACGGGCGCCGCCACCACTACGGGCGCCACCACGTGAGCCGCCGCGCGAGCCGCCGCCGCGCGATGCGCTGCCGCCACGACCGCCACCGCCACGCGAGCCGCCGCCACGAGATGCGCTGCCGCCACGGCCGCCACCGCCACGCGAGCCGCCGCCGCGCGATGCGCTGCCGCCACGGCCACCACCGCCGCCACGACCACCGCCGCCGCGCCCAGCGTGACCAGTCCCTCGGCCTCCTCCGCCTCGGCCTCCGCCGCCACGCCCAGCGTGACCAGTCCCTCGGCCTCCGCCGCCACGACCACCACCGCCTCTGCCGCCAGCGTGGTATCCGCCGCCTCTGCCGCCGCCGTATCCATGGCCTCCGTGACTATTGACGCCGACATTGACAGAGACTCCACCGCCGCCCCAGTTCCAGGCGCCCCAACCCGCGCCCCACCAACCTACTCCAACCCCTATGCCGCCCCAAAATCCGATTAGTCCGACATCAATGCCTACTCCGGGCCAAACGGGGAAATAAGCGTAGGGAGGATACGCAGGCCACCACCATGTCCCGTAAATCACGGTCGGGTTGTAAGTGGGCACATATACAACTTCAGGATTAGTGGGTACAATCTCGATATCCTCACCTTTGACAACCACAGTCGACTGTGGGGACGTCTGGAGATTGCCGGCGGCATAAGCTTTCTGCCGCAGTCTCTGAATGGATGCCGTGACGTCGGCTTGCTGAGACATGAAAGCTTCGCCCAGCCGTTCTGTCCAGGCCGTCTCCTTTGCCATCATGTCGAGGACTTCCGGAAAAGGCGCGAGCGCCTTTACGCTCTCATCCCAGCGCATTTGCACCAAGGCATTATTGAGCGCGTCGCCCTTAAGGTTCGCGTTTGCCTTTACCCAGCGGTCCGCATCCATGACATCACCCGGATATGTGGCAGCAATAAGGACTTGCGCGAGAAGCGAATCGGGATAGAGCGCAATCGGCGCAAGCATCTGGTCAAGCTCTGCCTCGCTGAATCCATTGGAAGATGTTCCGGCTTGCTGTGAAAGCGCTCCGAACGGGACCATCATAACAACGAGCAACCCGATCAGAGCGCGCTTAAGAAATGCGTTTCCTTTCATGTTTTCTCCTCCTTCATCTTGTACGAGTCCAAAAGCCTCCAGCCAGTTAGATACTATTCGGACATCTGATGACTTCCCATAAAGCCTATGTCCAAAAACAACTCAGGGCCATTCGAACCAGCAGTTTAGAGCATCCTTGCATGGAGACCGGGTTTGAAGCGATACCAAAGTATCTTGGACTCCCGCAAAGCCTGTTGCGGCAGGAAGTCGCCAAATCAGCGCATTCCCGGCGAGACAGGAGGAATAAGAGATCAGAAAAATGGGGAGCTGCAGCCAGCGTGACCGAACTCACGCAGTTACCGGCAGGCTCTGCCCTTAAATGCTTCCCTGGAAAGATATGCCAGTAGAAAAACCATAGGTAATATATTCTCCATGTCAAGGAACAAAGATAACTTTTCCCATTGAATCTTAAACGTTTATATGCAGCGAGCGATACAGACAATGTTACAGGCCTCCAGACAGGTTGCAGGTCCAAACTTTTGGCTCTGGACCGGCATCGGTGAGCAGCTCATCCAGGGCTATTTTCCTCTGTCGATCTTGAAATGCAATCAACCAGTGCCCGGGAAGATGGGCGCGTTTACATGCAATTTAAATGGGAGAGGTTACAGATTGGATACAAAGAAGAATGGAGCCAGAGCAAAAAAAGGGCTACGGCTGGCTAACCGTAACCCTTTGAATTTTCACAGAATCAAGTTAAAAGCTGTGGATTTTTGAGCAGACGCATCGATCTTCATGAGCTCGGCATGCCTATGGCTTTTTTTTGCCGCCACCGCCACCGCCACCGCCACCGCCACCGCCTTTGCCACCACCACCACGGGGAGCACCACCGCCGCCTTTGCCGCCGCCGCCACGAGCAGCACCGCCTCCACGACCAGCGCTACCTGGCGAGCGAGCGCCGGCTCCGCCGGTTCTACCTGCGCCTGTGTTGCTCCTGGCATTGCTTGTAGGGCGACCGCCTCCCGCCCCGCCGGCTCCGGTTCCGCCTGTACCGCGCGTCACGTTCCCTGTGGCACGACCGCCACCGGCGCCACCACCGGCGCCTTTAGCTCCGCCGCCGGCCCCGCCTTTAGCTCCGCCTCCGGTAAGTCCCTTCTGGACGGAAGCTGCCGACGGTCTGCCGCCTCCGGCGGCACCCCCGGTTACGCCCGTGCGGCCTGCGCCCGTGGCCCCTGCACCAGTACGGCCTGCACCGGTGCGGCCTGCGCCGGTGCGGCTGAAGGCTGCGGCCCGAGCCTGGCTTGAACCGATGTGCCCGGCCGCCGCCGCCTGGTGGAAGTTGGTGGTTCGTACACTGTTCCTACTGATATTGAGGTTCCTGTTGATATTGATATTCCGATTGACATTTATATTGACATTATGGCTGCCCCAACCCCACGAGCCCCAGCCAAAGCCCCAGACCGGTCCTACGGCTACAGCACCGAAAAACCCGAACCCTACTAATCCACCGATGGCTATCCCGGGCCACACCGGGTAATAAGCGTAGGGAGGATAGGCAGGCCACCACCAGGGCCCGTAAATCACTGCCGGGTCGTAACGGGGAACATAGACAACTTCCGGATTTGCCGGTTCAATCGCGATAGACTCACCTTGGACAACCACTTTCTGTTCAGCGGTCGTCTTGAGATTGCCGGCAACCTGAGCCTTCTGCCGCAGTTTCTGAATGGAGTCCATCACAACGTCTTGCTGAGCCAGGAAAGCTTCACCCAACCTTTGTGTCCAGGCCGACTCCTTGGCCATCATGTCGAGGACCGCCGGAAAAGGAGCGAGCGCCTTCACGCTCAGGTCCCAGTTCATCCCGTCCAGCGCGTTATTCAGAGCATCTCCCTTAAGGCCCGGATTTGCATTCAGCCAACGGTCCGCTTCTGTAACCTGATCCGGGTACGTCGCCGCTATTAGGACCTGTGCAAGCAGCGAATCGGGATAGAGCGCAATCGGGGCAAGCATCTGGTCCAAGTCCTGCTGGCTGAATGTCCCGGTCGTTCCGGCATCCTGTGAGAAGGCTCCGTATGGGACCATCATGACGACGAGGATCCCGATCAGAGCGCGGATTAGAAACACATTTCTTTTCATAATTGCCCTCCTTCTAGTTGTGCGAGTTGGTTTTCTCATTTATGCTAAATCGCTAAATGGTCTTCTCGACTTTGATAACGGATAGGGTCCCAATTTAGTTTACAAACCGACTTTTTTTATCGGTTTAATCGCCATGGTTCCTTCGGCCCCTTCGATTCCGGAAACAATGGCATCAGAAGCGATACTCCCCTCATCTGCCCCGGCCTGGCTGCCGGTGGACCTCACGCAGGTCCCGGTATATCCTGCCCTGAAATTTCATAGAGGAAGCGGCCTAACCTTACGGATTCGTTTTTACATGTCAAGAGAGAAATAACTTTTTTGCTGAATTTTTAAACCCTTATTGTGCACAGACTGGGTAAGCAGGTTTGTTTCAGGCTAGAAAGAAAACGGTACGGTAATGAATATCTGAGAGTTCTCCACACTTTGAAGAGGTCCTGCTGCAGGTGTGCGCGCCCTATTTCGAGTCCAGGGGTAAGTAACTTACTTTTTTACCCATCCCCTCGACCGCATGCAATCATCGAATGCCTTCATTTCGCTCATGCCCCAGCCTACGCCGCCTGGACCAGAGAATTCCGGAGATTGAAGGAACCTTACCTCCCGTATGCATTCGGTCTGGTCTTGGGAGAGTTGTTCACTGGACTTGCCTTCCATGGATACCCAATTGTAACCCATCTCCGGCACGTGCGGCAGTTGCATCGCGCACCCGGCGAGCATAATCACGCCAAAGACCAAAAAGAACAGTTTCAAGATTACTCCCCTGGTTCACATCAAGTCGCAGCCGATATACCGCCAACCCGTTTGCTGAGTCTGATCAATTTGGAGAACCATATGCAATCATCCAACCGGTCTTTGGGTCTAAAATTGATTTCACACAATGCCAGGTGAGTGCGGTGCGGCAGACGGGCAGGGAATAACAGGCCCGAGGTGGGCAACCTTAAACCAGCGATTGAATTCTGCTATATATCCGGATTATTCGCTCTCGTGTCTCAGCCAGTTTTGCCTCGGAGCCCGGCCGAGTTCTCAAAGCCAGGTATACAAGGCTCTGCTCATACATTGTTTCATGAAGATGGCTGACCTCTTGCACCATGTCTATGTCCGGCATAAATTCCCCCCAGCAGGTGAGCATTTTTATACTCGAGGACCCGGTGGGGATCAAGTCTGATTTCAGGAGTTTTCGGGGAGAAACCACGGATCAACCGGAGGGGAAAGTGGTCTTTTAACTAAATAATTATACTGGAAAATACGGCAACGCTCATGTTGAAAGCAAGTTTTGCAGAACCAACTTTACTTTGAAAAATCAGACGTCTATTAACGCTCAAAGGGGGGCCGAGACATCCAAATTCAAAGCTCCTTTTTTCTTCTATTTTCAGCGGGAAGCAACATATCATACCTTTTTCATTCTTACCGGGCGAAAATCATTTGATTACCTCCACCGGATCGAATTCGGACACTGCGCGGTAAATGTCCTGAATGATCTTTCCGGCTTCAGGCCTCCAACTGGCCGGAAATAGCTGGTTTAAAACTTCAGCGGCTTCCTCGACGGGCTTGCCGCTCATGAGACTGTAGTAGGCGGCCTTCATCGCCAGTGAAGTGGTCAACTCCCGTTCGTGTCCCCCCGGGCTGCTGAGAGCCTCATGAACGGTCTCATGAAGCAGACGCGAATAAAATCGGCTGAATTCACCAACACGATCCGCCCGCCAGTGTCCATTATCAAAGACGAGCAAGCGAGTCATTGCGGGAGAATCCGCGAATGAGAGCTGAACCTGCGAGTCTTCCGGCCCATAGTAAGCGAAACGCCAGTCATGGACTCTTATCACCTTTCCCGGTACGCCGCCCGTCCGGATGAATTTTACTTTCCCGTCAGTATGCTCGAGGTCTACCATATCCAGCGAGGTCCCGGGACCGCATTTGGTGGCGAGGAAAAGAGTTGTGCAGCAATGAGCACCGCCGGAAAAGCAGTAGGCCAGAAGCATGCGGCAATTAGGAAAGGGTGTGTTCGGGACAATTACCGGCTCATTCATTTTGAAAGCGCACTCACCGGTAACAAGCTCTTCTTCGCCCTTTGAGAAATTGAGAAGATAGCCGCCGTTCGCTGATGACTCGGTGATGCCGAGCGTCAGCTCACCCAGCCTGAACTGTTTGGTTCCTTCCCGACGGCCGTGCTCTTTATCCTCTGCAAGGGTATTGTTCAGGGGGATGATGGTTATTGCGAAAAGAGCGAAAATGGTTAACAGTTTCTCGATCACGTGAGCCTCGAAACGGAAATCGAATTCAGCTACTGGAACTGACAAGAATTGAAGACACCCCCTATATAAGCTCTTGAACTTTTATTGCAAACGGAAAGCTGACCGATTTGCGGGCAGGAGGCAGCTTATTATGGCAGCAGTGGGCTTTCCCTTCCTGCGAGACTGTGCCTCACGGGGTCCGGGGCTTAAGCGTTCCTTCGCCCAGAAGGGAGAATTGCATCCATTTGAAGGCAAACTTTAAAAGGGTTGTTTCGTTGGTCCTGATTTGTTCGATTTCGTCATCCTCAATTTCGAACAGGCTCAGAAAGCGGGTGTTGAAAACCATTTCACGGAATTTGTCCGAGTTATAGCTTGCAAAATAGAATATCTGCTGCTGCTTTTGAGGGAGATGCGCATTCCTGAGCCTGGGATGTGTGACTATACCCATCCAGAGGTCATTGAGTTCGTAGTAGTCCTCGAGTCCCTGGTCCTTGAGCCATTCATCCATTTTCCAGAACTGTTCCTCTTTGAAGCCCATGCAATGGTCTTCGTGAAGAACAAAATAGTTCTCTAACACCAGACCATGTACCCGGTGAAGGCGTGAAGCCCTGGCAATGGGATAAATTCGACAGGCCGAGGGCCTGTCCTCGTAGACAAGGCAGCCCTTTGGCGACACAAATGGGCAGGTCTTTTGCTCGTTTTGGCTCATCTGGAGATAGGTCATGGGGAGCAGACGGTCCTCGTCGAAGCCGCAGTCGGTGTAACGGTCCAAAAAATCATCGGAACCAAGGCCGAGCCGGTTCTTGAGCCTGATGACGTCGTATGGCGTCAGCAGCAACTTCAAATCACGGCAGCAATCTGTGAAGCAAACCACCCCGGGATGGCAGGCAAACCGAAATCCCCCATTTTCTACGGGTTCGATCTTCTCCTTAATGCATTGCGGCGCCGTTTCCCTTATTTCCATTTTTCACCATCTCCCAATCTGACGCGCTCTTGATCTGTCAGAGTTTCCCCTTTGAACATCGCTTTTGAAGCGGACAGGATTCTTGGCGGCTGGATCAAACAATCTGATAAAGCTCGTCCATTTGCGCGCGAATATAGCCGAAGGCAAGTCGCAAAAGCTCTTTCATATCTTCCCTGGCAAGGGAGACCATTTCGTCGTCCACTTCATGGAACATCAAAAAGCGGCCGTCTTTGAGGAGTTCGGCAAATCGGTCCAAATCGTATGCGATGAACAGCACCCTTCCGAGACCCTCGTTCATCGGAGCGCCTGGCTTAAAGCGCGCGGGAACCACGGATTGAAATTCTCTGTCCATTTCCGCATATTCAAGGACCCCCTGAGATTCGAGCCAATTCGCGACCGTGCCCCCGGACCGCTCGGACAGGCCCTTGCAGCGTTCTTTGCCGGCGATTAGCCGGAATTGTGCATCGGTGGAGGAAAGGTCGAGCGGAAACATCCGGCATGCCCATGGCCGATTTTCATAAACCCGGCAGCCCTCTTCGGCAACAAAGGGGCAGTAGAGAGTCTGGGGGTCCATCAGAAGTTGTACGACGGGAATATTTCCCACCTTGGAGAGAAAACTCCGAGTGTATCTTGCAAGAAACTCGGAAGATCCGATCAGAAGGGCCTGCCTGAGCCGCAACGTATCGTAGGGGGTGAGGTAGATGTTTACATCTTTGCAGCACTGGGTAAAACATGGCAAAGCGTCATGACAGGAAAAATTAAATGGACTGGTTTCTGTCAGATTTTGTTCCGCCGGAGTTGATTGCATTCTTGAATTCCTCTATCTCACGAGCAATGATGCTTCGAAGTCCCGGAAGCCGGGACTTCCGGAAATCAATTTTTCGACAATCCCAAGCGCCTGCGCCCCTGAGCATGCCACGAACTTGCAGTCGCAGACCTTTCCGCATCGGGCGCAATGGTAATCCTCATCCAGAGCGGAACCGCAGGAACAGAAGGGCTCGAGCACGAGTTGCCCATCCTCGGTGGATGCAAGCAGGTAGTCGATTGCGCGTAATCTCAAATCGTCCAGGGTTATTGCCATTTAGCTCTCCTCACAACTGAATCGAGAATTGAGAATCGAGGCAGCAAACCCTCAATCCACGAAACCTGAATTAGAATTGTAACTTATGGACTCTCCCCCAGCAACTCCGAAAAGTTCCTTGATCTCGACGCAGTCCTGCTTCTCAAGGCTGCTGCAGTGTCGGTAATCATGTTTACGCAAAAAGGACATGAAGTGGCGGGGACTTCCGGGAATTTGAGGTCGCAATGCGGAGAATAACCTTCTTGACCCCGTTTGCGGCGAAAAGCCCCATCTTTGCCTGCGTAAGCTTCTGGAAGAGCTTCTCGCCGCACCAGTTTTTTACACCCCTGTTGTTCTACGGTCCAGGGCTGCTTACAAGTTATTGTACCGCGGCCCCCCGCCCCCCTCGGGGCAAACCCAGTTGATAGCTTGGTAAGGGTCCTTGATGTCGCAAGTCTTGCAATGAACGCAATTTGAGAAATCAACCTGAATTCGTTCAAAATCACCGGTTTCTTCATTCTTTACGATATTATAGACCTGCGCCGGGCAGAAAGCCTCACAAGGCGCGCCATATGTTTCATAGCAGGTCTTGCACTTCGTTTCATCCACCTGGAGATGGCACGGCTGCTTTTCCTCGTGTTTTGCGCCACTGTGGTAAACATCTGTGAGTTTGTCAAAGAGCAAAGACTCATTGTCGAACTTGATGGCGTCCTGCTGTTTTTCACGCGCAGATCCAGACATTGGCTGAAGCTCTTTGAAATCAGGTTCGAGCTTCAAAGTGCCGAAAGGATACATGCCTCCTGAATAGTAACTGATCCCTGCCTTGAGAAGCCCCCAGGGGACAACCCCCTTTTTCATCAAAGCGCGGAAATTGCGAAAAGGCTTCAGGTCCTGCCCGACCCAGGAAGATTCAATTCGCTGCTGATACTTTTCAAACTGTGGAGGGCTGAAATCAGCTTTCTCCATACACTCGAAAATCGTTTCCGCAGCCAGCATACCGCTTTTGATGGCATAGTTGATGCCCTTCAGACGCGGAACGTTGATCAGGCTGGCGGCATCTCCACAAATCATGAAACCCGGTCCGCCAAGCTTGGGCACACTGTTCCATCCTCCTTCGGGCAAGGTTTTGGCGCCGTAGCAAAGCATTTTACCGCCATTTAGAATCTCCCGGACAAGCGGATGCGCCTTGAACTTGCAGAAATTCTTGTGAGCGTCCATCTGGGGATCACTCTGGTCCAGGGCAGATATCATTCCGACAGATACTTTATTGTCGCTCATTTTGTAAATGAAGCCGCCTCCGAAGCTTCGACGATCCAGAGGATACCCCATCGTGTGGATTACCCGACCGTCGGGGAGGCGCCCTTCGGGGATTTGCCATACTTCTTTTACTCCCGTGGCGTAAACCTGTGGATTCCTGCCGCTGTCCAGATCGAGCTTCTTTATGAGTTGCTTGGTAAGAGAACCCCGGGAACCCTCACAGAGCACCGTAGCTTTTGCAATGAGGTCCATACCTGCTTCATAGTTGCTCTTGGGGGTCCCGTCGGGGCCTACTCCCTTATCTCCGCATCGCACCCCTTTCACCAGAAGGGGGTTGGATTCGTCATAGAGAATCTCTTGGCCGCAGAATGTCGCATAAATGTCCTGGCCAAGCTCTGAAACTTGTTCCCCAAGCCATGAAACAAGCCTGGTCAGTGACACTATATAATTGCCGTCGTTGTGCATGGTTGGGGGTGTTACGGGTAGTTTCCATGAACGCTTTGCAGTCAAGAAAAGGACGGAATCCTGTTTCGCCGGGGATTCCAGGGGGGCGCCTTTCTCCCTGAAATTCGGAATGAGTTCGGCTAACCCATTGGGGTTCATAACGGCGCCGCTGATGGAATGATCCCCCGGTGCAGAGGCTTTCTCTATGATCATTAGAGGTACATCCACCCCCAGAGTTTCCTCGTTGATAAGACCGCCGTTTTTCGTTCCGCTTTCAACGGCTTCATTGTGAGAATTGATCAGGTTCAACAGGTGAATGGCACAGCTCAGGCCTGCAGGACCTGCTCCAACAATGACCACCCCACAGTTCATAGATTCGTGCTCTGACATGTTATGCCTCCCGGCTGGACAACGCCCTTAGACCTTTTTCCCGGGCATTGCAAAATGGATTAAGGTCTTGCTGCTATAAGGTGCTCTTTATTTTTTTCACTTCTTCAGTAAATGCAGGAATGAAATTAAAGAGATCTTCCACCACTCCGAGATCAGCTTTGCTGAAAATCGGCGCTTCAGAGTCCTTGTTTACCGCAACGACGAACTTTGACGATCCCATGCCGGCAAGATGCTGGATAGCGCCGGAGATGCCTGCCGCAATGTAGAGGTTCGGGTTCACTACCTTGCCGGTCTGTCCGACCTGGTCCGAGTGGGGGCGCCACCCGGCATCGACGGCGGATCTGGTGGCCCCGACGGCGCCACCCAGTGTCTTCGCAAGCTCTTCGAGTATTGCGAAGTTTTCAGCTCCCTTCATGCCTCGGCCGCCGGAGACGATGACTCCGGCTTCAGTCAGCTCCACCTTTCCCGAAGTGTCAAGTTCAAAACCGGTTACCCTGGTTCGCGGGGCAGGCAGCGCTACCTCCACCTTCTCCACTTCGGCCTTTCTGTCCGCCATTGGAACAAGGCAGTCCATCACGTTGGGCCGACAGGAGATGATAGGTAGGGAGTTGTTCTCCCACTGGCACCAGGCGAGCGTCTTGCCGGCAAATATAGGCCGCTTGGCCTTGATCGCGCCCCCCTCACATGAGATCTGAATGCAATCCTGAGCGAGAGCGGCATCGAGCCTGGCCGCAAGCCTTGCCCCAAGGTCCTTGCCATCCACGGAGGCGGGCAGGATGACCACTGCCGGGTCGCACTTCTTCACGATCTCCGCAATGACCGGTACATAGGTCTCGGCAACGTAGTGCTCGAGCGATGGATCGTCGGCCACATAAACTTTGTCTACTCCGTAGGCGCCCAGATCGGCCGCTTTCCCGGCGATCCCCGATCCGACGGCAACCGCACAAAGGCTGCCCCCCAGAACGTCGGCGATCCTTCTGCCCTCGCTGGCTACCTCAGAGGAAACGCGGCGGAAATTGCCACCGCGAAACTCGGCAATAACACAAACACTGTTTCCCATATTCTTTCTCCCCTTTATCGATTTTTAGATCACTTTTGCCTTTTCGTGCAATTCCCGCGCGACCTCTTTCGCTTTGGCCGCAGCATCGGCTCCTTCGATTATTCGCCCTGGTGCGCGCTGCGGAGGCATCTCCATGGACGCGGTGCGCATCTTTATCGCCTGCGCTCCGCATTCAGCGCCGCTTAGGCCTAGATCGGCGAGCTTCTTCATTTCAAGGGGTTTTTTCTTGGCCTTCATGATGCCGGGAAGAGAAGCGTATCTCGGGTTCCAGATTCCATGGGAACCGCCGAAGGTGACGAGGGCAGGCAGGTCAGCCTGGAGCGTCACTTTTCCCCCTTCGATAGGCCGATCGATGCTTACCTTGCTTCCATCGCACTCAATTGAGGTCGCGAGGGCAACATGGGGCCATTGGAGGAATTCGGCCACCATGGCTCCCCTCTGGCCAAGGTCGTAGTCCACTGCCCGTGAGCCGCACAGGACAATGTCGGGGTTGAGCTGCTTTGCAGCAGCCGCAAGGGCCTTTGCCACTCCAAGACTGTCAGCCCCCTCCATGGCTGGATCATCTATAAGGACGCCACTGTCCGCCCCCATGGCAAGGGCGGTTCTCATGGACTCGACCACCCGGCCGGGCCCCCAGCTCAGGATGGACACCGTTCCGCCGTGTTGTTCCTTCAATCGAAGGGCCACTTCCACTGCGTACTCGTCATAAGGGTTGAGAACCCATTTGAGATCGTCGGTCACAATCGACTTGCCGTCTGCTGCGATACGAATTACAGATTCAGTATCAGGAGTTTGTTTGAGTAGGACAACGATGTTCACGGCCTTTTCTCCTTCCTTCAATGGTGCTTTGCCAATGGTCACCCCGCTTAGTGCCGCCTTCTTCGCTCAAGCCGGCCAGGCTGTGTGCAACATTAACTTTTAACAATTAGCATACACGGGAAACTCAAGATTGAATTTTGAGTTGAGCAGAACCCTCTGCCGGACCGTCTTGAAAGTGAAACATTGTACATATAATCCTGAAAGGGGGTTTTTGCAACCTAAAAATGGCTTGGATGGCCCGGCGCATCGGTGAATGGACCGGAAGACAATGCCTTTACCTGAAAACTGAGTGCTGACAGCCGGCTTTTTGTTTCATCCGGGGGCTAACCATTAACGGGTAACGGCTTCGATTGGAATCTTGAATTGCTCGATGGCCTTCCGCACCGCCTGGATAAACTCGTGAAAAGTTCCGCCGCCTTGAAGACCTGTCCCATAAGAAAGATCCTCAAACATCCTGTCCCGCAAACCTTTGCTGATCTCCAATTGCACGCCCATCCCACGCCTGCACCGATTGCAGATGTTACGCCGGTCCCGGCCTCGCAAACTCGCGCTCTTATTGTTGAGCGCCTTGAAGCCCGCCTGCCGCAGTCTTTCCTCGATGTATTCTCTCAATCTGAAGTCGATTCCGCCAACATGAACGACTTCTTCAGCATCGGAACAGCCATGTATCGAGATGATTGTCTCCGAACGATGAGCAATTTCAAGGGCGTCAGGCTCGTCGAAGAGGGTGCTTGTAATATGGAGGTCTTTGTTTCCAGCCTTCTTCATCCCTCTAAAGGTATAGAATGAGTGGTCAGCCCCCGCAACAGCCTCAGCAACCTCGGAAGTCCCCGGTTCTATCGCTCCGCCGTGGATGCTGATTACGGCAATTCCCGAACTGCCGTAGCGCACGCACACTTCATAGTCGGCGCCCCTTGACTCATTTGCGCTCAGGTGCTCAAAGCAGGAATACTTGCCCATTAGTTGTTCCAGTGCCATTCAAACGCTTATGGGGATTAACCCCAATACCGTTCAGTTACGTTTCAGCGGAGGTCCCGGGCGGGTATAAAGCCCGCCCCGACGGTGCTACATGGCCATAAAAAAGGAGACGCACTTTTGAGTGCATCTCCTTTTCTTGAATCAGGCGACAGGGATTTGGTTATTGGCCCGTTGCAGCGCCGTGCAGCTTGATCTCAACCTTTTCTTCCAGGCCTGCATAGTATTCACGAAGAATGGCAAGCACTTCATCCCGGCCGAAATGATCCGGAATCGGAGTCCCTTCGGAAAGGCCTTTTCGCAGTGCGGTACCGCTCAAAAGAACGCGGTCTTCCTTGCCGTGGGGGCAGGTCCTGAGGGATGCCATGCCGTCGCATTTATGGCAGTAGAAGGTCCAGTCGATTTTGAGAGGCGTGCACAACAGTGCTTTTCCGCCCGCAGGTTTGGGGATCTTGTCGAAAATGGTCTGGGCTTCGAACATGCCGTAGAAATCTCCCACGCCGGCATGGTCGCGGCCGATGATCATGCGGGAGCACCCATAGTTCTGGCGGAAGGTGGCATGAAGAAGGGCTTCGCGGGGACCGGCATAGCGCATATCCAGCGGATACCCGCCCTGAAGGACCTTGTCTTCCACGAAGTAATTCTTAACCAAAGCATCAATACATTTTACCCGGACTTCGGCTGGAATATCGCCGGGTTTCAGGTTGCCGACCAGGGAGTGAATGAAAACGCCGTCGCAGACTTCGACAGCGATCTTGCACAGATATTCGTGGGAACGGTGCATGGGGTTGCGCAACTGAAGAGCAGCTACTTCTTTCCATCCTCTTTCAGTAAAAATCTTTCTCGATTCAGCCGGTCTCATGTAAACGCCGGCATATTTGGTAGGATATTCGGCCTCACTGAGCACCTTGACCGGGCCGGCCAGATTGACAGCCTTCTGCTCCATCACCATCTGAACGCCGGGATGATCGTTCTTGGCGATCTTCCAAAAATCTTCAGCAGTCTTGGTGCCTTCTCCCATATAGACTTTTTCACATTCAAACTTCTTGTCGGCCTCGGTCATTTCATATTTCTCGGTGACCTTCATGGTGGCCATGAACTCGTTGCGCTCCGGATCAAAAAGAGCAATTTCCTGCCCGATTGCGATTGCAGCGGCTTCTTCCTTGGATGCGGAAAGTGTTACCGGAATGGGCCAAAACGTACCGTCTGCCAGGAGATAGTTTTCGCAAACACCTTTCCAGTCGGCCTTGGTCATGAAACCGGTCAGCGGGCTGAATCCGCCGATGCCCATCATGATCAGGTCGCCTTTTTCACGGGGGCTTACGTCGATTTTTTTAAGACCTTGTGCTTTTTTCAGTTCGGCTGCCAGTTCCGCGCCTTCGAGCAAACAGCAGGTCAAGCCTTTTCCTCCATGAGGGGGAAGTAATTGTGACATTGGCTTATTTCTCCTTATTGAAAAAGTGTTAGGTTAAATGGTTATGGCATGGGGCAACCCATGATTACGGATCTGAGTCCCTCATGATTTAATAACCGTAATAAACGAAATGTTCAACAGGCCAACTACATAAAAAACACCGTCAGGGCTTTAACGAAAAAACCTCCCGGCTCAAAATAGAGCCAGGAGGTATTATGCAGAACTTAAATCATACCCTTAAACCGGAAGATTGATAATGGGGACCTTCTTCATAGTCCACTTATCGGTTTTAGGATCATATACGGAGTTCACGAAGCACTTCCAGTTGGTCTCGTCCATGTCGGGGAAGTCAGCGCGGAAGTAATACCCCGGCCAACGGCTCTCTTCGCGGAACAGGACATGACGCATATGGCTTTCCGCAATCCACATCCGGTGGGTGTTTTCCCATACGCGGAGCAGTTCGTGGAGGTCGGCAGCCGCCAGCTTTGCGGAGTCTTCCTTCAGCATCACCATCAGCTCCATCCCTCTTTCGAGCAGGGCTTTGTTGGTGGTGAACTGCGCGGATACGCCCCCACAGTACTCGTCCATGAGCTTCTGGAGCCGGAACATGAACATCTTGGGCTTCATGTATGCCGGATTGATGTCCGGGTCGCTGGAGTACTTCACGTTTTGTTCGTAAAGATCCATGGGGGCCAGGATTGTCTTCTTCAACGCCTCGATTGTTGCCATGTCAACCTTTGGCATGGTGTTGTTGTCAAGGATGTATGCGATGGCGCCCTTGGCGGCAATACGGCCTTCCGCATGCGAGCCGGAGGAGAACTTATGGCTCGATGCTCCGGAGCCGTCGCCCGCTGTGAAAAGACCCTTGACGGTGGTCATGTGGTTGTACACACCGATGGGTTCCCACTGTTTCCTGTATTCGGCAGGCATTACGTCTTCGGGACCGCATACCCATGCGCCTGAAGCGCCTGAGTGCGAGCCGATGAAGTAAGGTTCGGCTGCGGCGATTTCAGAAGACTTCTCTTCGGGCTGGATGTTCATACCGGCCCAAAGCAGCGACTGGCTGATCGTCATGTCGAGGAAGTCTTCCCAGGCTTCGCTTTCGAGTTCTTTCATTTTCCTCTTGAAAGCCTTGGGATCGTCTTTGTACTGGGCGGCGATGTTCGCAATGGCCTCTTCCGTTCTCATGTAGATCGGGCCTTTGCCCGCGAACACGTCCTCCATGCCCAGCCAGTTGCGCAGGTTCGCCGGGATGGGTTTTGCCAGGCCGTAAGGCGCCCACTTGGGCAGCTCATTGGCGCGGGTCACCATGTATTCCTCGCCAAACGCGTTGGTCGCGCGGGACTTGAACAGCAGGAACCATGCGCCGACCGGGCCGTAGCCGTCTTTAAACCGTACGGGGATGAAGCGTACTTCCTGGCAGGTCATCTCAGCGCCTGCCTTGATGGTGAAATATGCGGTCGAGCCGGAATTCCAGGGTGGGTACCAGGCGCGTCCCAGACCCTCACCGACGGAACGGGGGCGGAAAACGTGAACGGCGCCGCCCATGACGGCGATCGTCGCTTTGGCCTTGAATACGTAGAACTTGTTTTCCCGAACGCTGAAACCAACGGCGCCTGCGACGCGGTCTCCGTCCATCAGAGGCTCGACGATAAAAACGCGCTCGAAAAGCTGACCCTGGTCGCCCAAAGTAGCAAGGGCGGTCTTGGCCGCTTCGGCAACGAGGACCTTATAGGATTCACCGTTGATCATGATCTGCCAGCGGCCCTCATGAACGTACTTGCCGTTCGCATCTGTCCAAATCGGCAAGCCCCATTTCTCGAAAAGATGGACGGAAGAGTCAACGTGGCGTGCGATATCGTAGACCAGGTCTTCACGGGACACGCCCATGAGGTCCTGGCGTACGTACTTGACGTAGTCTTCCAGGGTGTTGTCGCCAGCAGCCCAGCCAATGTACTGGTTGATGGCCGAAAGACCCATAGCAACGGCGCCGGAACGATCCATGGCGGCCTTGTCAACAACCACGACCTTCAGGCCGTTCTTCTTTGCCCAGTATGCAGCTTCGAATGTCGCGCCGCAAGCCGACATCCCTCCACCGAGTATTAGGAGATCGGTTTCGACCACTTCGGTTTCAAAATTAGGCATATCGTAATCCTCCTTCAGTAAGCGATTATTTTTTCAGGGTGGGAATAGCCGCCGCCCCTGAAGAAGCCGGTTCTGTACACAGCACGTTAGACTTGATGTCGTCCGATCCGGTCTGGAAGCCAGCAAGTGGCTCAGCTTTACCTTCCGGGGTGGTCCGGATGGGGAACTTGAAACGCTTTATCGTGCCGTTACGGAATTTGACCGTCCACATGATGTCTTCGGAGCCGCGCAGAGGAACAACCGAGGCTCCCATCGGGACGAAATCAGCATAGGCGCGTACATCAATCGCTTGCTGAGGGCAAATCTTTACGCAGTTGTAACATTCCCAACACATCTCCGTGGCCCGGTTCCAGGCCTTCATCGTTTCTTTGTCAAGAACCATCAGATCGTTGGGACAAATGTACATGCAGGCAGTTTTATCCTGCCCTTTGCAGCCATCGCATTTCTCAAGGATCACAAAACTTGGCATAATTTACCTCCTAAAGGTTAGTCCAAAAAACCCCATGCCAACAAACCCCAATATCGAAGCGAATTCCCACACCTCCTTCCTCACATTGTCTGCCCGTGGGGGTATAGGCAAACATATTTTTTCAATTTTGGCTGTTTCCGTGGAACAGCTAATGATCTTGCTCGGAGATTTGCATTTCTAGGTAGTCTAAATGAGGGGCATTACCTGACCTCATGCGGCTAATGCGCAACTTTCCCCGACGGATATGATCCGGCTTGACAGTCTTGCCTCCCCTGTTACGCCAGGCAATGCCTGACTGGAAACTATTCTTTTCCTCCACTTCAGATCTCGGTTTAAAAGGCCTCCTGGCTGGGCAGGGTTTGTGCAAAAGTTACGCAGGCGTTCATATACAAAGATGCACATCCCTGTCAAGAAAATTCTATGCGGTGTTTTCGCCGGCGGCAGGTTTTTCAGATATTGTAACACCGGTAAGGACGCGAGAAAGGCGTGTGGCGCAGGGTACCGCTGTGTTAATCTCCTTTTCGCCAGCACCCGTCTTACTAAGACTTTTTGTTTGCATGTGCAAGTGCCCGAGGATATGTTTTTTCCACTTCTCAAGTGAGAGGGATTTACAATCATCCTTATTTTTGAGAAAAAGTGCAAAGAGACTCAGTGCGGCCCCTGCTTCGAGGCTCAAAACGAAATAAACCCGGCGGCACGCGCGACACCCCCGGCAAGATGTGCCAGGGGTTTAAATGAGGGGAAATCTTCTCTTATGAGAGAATTCTGGAACTCGGCAACAGGCCGCAGGATCACGGTCCTGGTGGTCCTTTCCATTCTGCTCACGGCCTTTGGCACCGCCGGGTATATGATTGTCCAGGACTACACGTTTATCGAAGCCCTCTATATGACGATCATAACCCTTTCGACCGTGGGCTTTACCGAAGTTCACCCGCCGGACACCAGCGGCCGCATTTTCACCATGATTCTGATTCTAATGGGCGTTAGCTTCGTTGCTTTCTCGCTGGCCTATTTCAGTCAGATTTTGCTCGATGGAAACCTTCTGGAAGCATACCGGAGGCGCAAATTGCAAAAAAAGCTCGATCAACTTGAAAATCATTACATAATTTGCGGCTACGGGGAGATGGGAGAGATCATCGCCGGGGAGCTGCTTAAGCAAAAGATCCCTGTGGTAATCATCGAGTCCGATGAATCGGTTCTTGCCCGCATGAGAGAAAAAAACCTGCCGTACCTTTCCGGAAACGCCACGGACGAGGACAATCTGATTACAGCGGGGATCCTCCGCGCCAAAGGCTTGGTATCCTTGGTCACCAAGGATTCGGAAAACGTTTTCATCGTCCTCACCGCGCGCGATCTCAATAAAGAACTGCTCATATTCGCGCGCGCCAACTCTCCGGGCACGGACAAAAGGCTTCTCAAGGCCGGGGCCGACCGGGTTGTTTCTCCATACGCCATCGGGGCCATCAAGATAGCGCACAATATACTGAGGCCCACCGTTACCGATTTCCTCGAGCTTGCCCTGTCCGGGGAGGGAATGGAACTCAGCATGGAGGAAATCCGCATTCCTGAGAATTCAAAACTGGCCGGTGTGGAACTGATGGACTCAGGCGTTCGCAGCAATTACGATTTGATCGTCATGGCCATAAAGCGCGTCGATGGAGCGATGATATTCAATCCGGCGCCCCAGGAGACCTTGCAGGCCGGAGACATCCTGGTGGCAATCGGAGCGGCTGAAAACCTCTCGCGCTTCGTTAAAGAGGCATAAGGGTGCGATTACCGGCCCTGCGCGAGTGCACTCGTTAAGACCGCTAATTCATTTGACAAAACCCGGCTTATCCCCATATAGTGCTCAAACGCTTGGACACCCGTCAGACGTCCCGGGAGCAGGATTTCTTGCCACTTTCTTGCATGGAAAATGCGCTCCAATAAAGAAACAGCGACCCTGTGCACAGGCGGGAGGGCAGGGACCGCCCTTGCCGTTTAAAGACCCTGAAATGTACTCAAGCTGCAGGAGGTACGTCTATGAACTATGAGAATATTCTTTTTGAGTTTCACGATGGTATTGGGGTCCTGACGTTTAACAGGCCAAAAGTCCTGAACGCTCTTAATCCGTCCACGCTGGACGAGGTTGCCGATGTAATAGGGCGTGCGGCTCGGGAGGACGCAATGCGCGTCTTGATAATTACCGGGGCCGGAGACAAGGCGTTCGTGGCCGGCGCCGATATAAACATGTTCCCCGGCTTTAACCCATTGAGCGCCCGTTTTTTTTCAGAAAAGGGCCATCGGATTTTCTTCGAGATCGAACAGCTTCCCAAGCCCGTTATCGCGTGTGTGAACGGTTTGGCGCTCGGGGGTGGGCTCGAAATCGCAATGTCCTGCGATTTTATCTACGCTTCCGACAGGGCGAAGTTCGGCCAGCCGGAAGTAAATCTTGGCATCATGCCGGGGTTTGGCGGAACGCAGAGGCTCTCGCGTCTGGTGGGCCGCGCCAAGGCAAAAGAGATTTGCATGACCGGAGAGATGATAGATGCTCAGCAGGCTAAAGACCTTGGCCTTGTGGCCAGAGTTTTTCCGGCCGACCAGCTTTTCGATGAAACCATGAAAGTTGCGCGCACGCTTTCCTCCAAATCCATGTCGGCACTCAGGACCATAAAGAAAGTTATCGACTCCGGCGCCGACGTGGACCTGAGAACCGGTTGCGCCCTCGAGGCTGAAGCCTTCGGAGTCTGCTTCGGAGGTGAGGACATGAGGGAGGGTGTTGCCGCTTTTCTTGAAAAACGCAAACCTCAGTTCAAGGGAAGCCTGACAAAATAGAATTGTGCCACATGGAGGTAGACAACATGAATTTCGAACTGACGGACGAGCAAAAGATGATTCAGGAAATGGCCCGCAAGTTTGCCGAGCGGGAAATCAGGCCCGTTGCCGCCGAACTCGACCGCACCCACGCGCATCCGGCCGAAATATGCGCAAAAATGGGGGAACTGGGTCTTATGGGCGTAGCTATCCCGGAAGAATATGGCGGGGCCGGAATGGACTATGTCAGCTACGTTCTCTCGTTGATCGAAATATCCAAAGCATGCGCCTCGTGCGGGGTCATCATGAGCGTTTGCAACAGCCTCTACGGTTTTCCGGTATACGCTTACGGCACCGAGGAGCAGAAACAAAAATACCTGCGTCCCGTCGCAAGCGGTGAAGCGCTCGGCTGCTACGGGCTGACCGAAGCGGGCGCGGGCTCGGACCCTGCAAAAATGATGACCACAGCGGTCCTGAAGGGCGATGAATGGGTGATAAACGGGACCAAGACATTTATCACCAACGGAAATGTTGCAAGATACGGCGTCATAGCTGCATTTACCGATAAGTCCTTAGGGTACAAAGGTATAAGTACCTTCGTTTTAGATTTCGAAAAAACGCCGGGTTTTCGAGTTGGCAAAGTCGAGGAAAAGCTTGGCATCACCGCTTCCGGGACCTCGGAGCTGGTCTTCGAGGACGCCCGCATACCGAAAGACAACCTGCTGGGCAAACCCGGCGAGGGTTTCAAGCAAATGCTTACCACCCTGGATGGCGGGCGCATCGGAATCGCTTCCCAGGCGATTGGCATCGGCAGGGCTTCCCTGGAGGCCTCACTTGACTATAGCAAGACCCG
>JBKQTS010000221.1:0-20269 GCA_052143075.1 Syntrophobacteraceae bacterium
GCGATCGAGCCCGCCAAAGCCTCTGCGGCCACCGCCGAAGGCAGTGGCCAAGTCGGCCTGGCGGTCCCACCGCCCCAGGGCGGAAAAGGACCCTTTCCGGACGGAAACTAGTTGGTTTCCGGCTTTGGAATACACACCTCGGGGTCTTCGGTGCAAATTATCTTCGAAGAACCGTACCCTCTCTCACCTGGCGGAATCTCCCAAACCTTCGAAGGCTTTTCGTATTCCAGGGTGGGAAGCGTGTCTTTTTCGTTCTTCCAATAGGCAAGGGTGCGCTTCAGCCAGTCTCTGTCATTGCGTTCCGGGTAATCTTCGCGCGCGTGCGCTCCACGGCTCTCGGTCCGCATCAGCCCTCCGTAGGCTATACACATTGCAAGCCGCAGCATTCCGGGCACCCGCAGGGCCACTCCCAGTTCGGGATTCGGACCGTGCACACCGGTCGAGCGAAGGCCGATCTTCGCTGAGCGCTCATAGATCTCCTGCAGCTTCTCGACGGCGGCATTGAGACCCTCCTGGTTGCGGAAAATACCTACCCCCTCCATGAGAGCATCGCCCATAGCCGCACGCAGATCGTAAACGTTTTCTTTTCCGCCGCCGCGAATCAGATTGTCGATTCTTTGCTGCTGCTTCTTGACTGCATCCCGGACAACAGCGGTTTTGAAATCAACCTGGTAGCCCTGGAGGAATTCCACTATCTTTTCGCCCACGATCCTTCCGGCCACAATTGTTTCGGCAAGTGAGTTTCCACCGAGGCGGTTAAACCCGTGCATATCCCAGCATGCAGCCTCGCCTGCCGAATAAAGGCCCTTCAGGCCGTAAGCGGCGCCGTCTTTATTGGTGCGAACTCCGCCCATGCTGTAATGCTGACATGGACGAACAGGGATCAACTGGGTAATCGGGTCAACGTCGAGAAACTCATTGCAGATTTCTTCGACTTCGCGGAGCTTGGTCCTGATGTGATGCGCCCCCAAATGGCGGATGTCCAGCCACAGGTGATCGCCGTAGGCGCTCTTCACCCCTTTTCGGATCCTGATATGATGGAACATCCAGCGGGAAACGACGTCGCGTGAGGCAAGTTCCTGTTTCGCCGGCTCGTAAATCTGCATGAATCTTTCTTCATTGACATCTTTGAGGGTTCCCCCGTCACCCCGGCAGCCCTCGGTTACCAAAATGTTGGTGGGAACGATTCCCGTCGGGTGGAACTGAACGGCCTCCGGGTTTCCGATGGGGACAAGTCCGGTGTCAAGCGAAATTATGGCGCCGTCACCCCAGCAGATCAGTGCATTGGTGCTTTCGCGGTAAAGCTTGCCGTAGCCGCCTGTGGCAATCAACGTAGCCTTGGCCAGATATGTCCTCAGTTTGCCTGTCTTCAGGCAGCGGGCCACCACGCCTGTACAGGTCGTGCCGTCATGGATCAGGGCCAATGCTTCAACCCTGTCGTGGACGGTCACGCCCAGGCGCACTACTTCATTGTCCATGGTAAAAAGAACAGTATGGCCGGTCCCGTCCGACGTGTAACAGGCACGCCATTTCGCAACCCCGCCGAGTTCGCGGGCCGTTATGGTGCCCTCTTTTTCAGCTTTTTCGATTTTTTCGTATTGTTTTCCGGCTTTATAGTACATGTCTTTCCCGGGAACGACACGGTTCCAGGGAACACCCCAAAATGCCATTTCGCGAATGGCAATCGGCGCGGTTTCCGCAAAAAGACGCGCGACTTCCTGATCGCACCCCCAGTCAGACCCTTTAACAGTATCGGCAAAATGGAGGTCCGGGCAGTCCCCTTCGCCCATGCAGCAGTTTCCCAGAGAAGCCTGCATACCGCCCTGAGCGGCGGAAGAGTGTGAACGCCTCGGCGGAACAATGCTGAGGCAAATGGCCTCAAATCCTGCCGAGGCCGCCGCCACCGCCACACGCTCGCCTGCCAGGCCCGCTCCGACGCATAGGAGATCAGTGTAGAAGGTATCCAATTTCAGCTCCTTACATTGCTTTGCTTGCGTGAACTACAAAAAAGAAGGTGGCCAGAGTGACGAGCCCTATGGCAATCATTATCAGGGTGAGCTTGTTTTCGAAGCCATGCAGCGCTTCGCGGTTGGACCTCTTTATAAATCCCCACTTAACACCGATTCTGTAGATTCCGATCCCGACGTGGAGCTCTATCATCGGGAGCAGGACGAGATAGAAGGCAAGCCACCAACCGGTCTGAACTCTTGCGGCGCTCTTCACTGCGGTTATTGGCAGATTGGTGAGCACCGTCCACATGTGGATGCACCCCATGATCAGAATTATGAAAGCTGTTACCGCCTGGACTATCCACAACCAGGTATCGGTGTGGTTAAAATTGACGGTGTGCCTCCACATCGCCTTCTGCTCACGAGCACGGAAGGGCAGCTTGCGGGCCGCCAGCACAAAATGAACCAGTATAGTCAGGGCTATCAACGGACCGCCGACTTGAGCCATGTAAGTGGCTTCGAAGAAACGGGCGAGGGCGTCCATCACCCTGCCCTGGAGCCCAATGAGGTAGAAGTTAATACTGGCTACCAGAATCATATGGCACCACATAAACGCCACGAGCCCGACTCCGGTAAGCATTTGGAGAAGGTCCAAATACGCCTCGGTTCTAACAGGTTCCACTCGAGCAATAGTCTGATCCGCCATCATCTTCCTTCAACTCCTGAACAACTGTTGCGATGTCAATGAGACTGATTTTTGCGATTTCAGGACACACCTCCGCCCCGGAGTTTATTACTCGCTTCCCACCTGCCTTAGTTGATAGGTTCAGTCGAATAGAATGCGATAGTTACAGGCTGGTGGAAAAGGCGACGCAATATGGACGTACCGCTTCCCGGCATGGTAGACCACCCTGGCCCCAACCTTGAAGAGCCTCCTGACGATCCAGTCTATGGAGGTGTTTTTCTCCTCCTTGATTCGGTTTTCAATCTCAGCACGACCATTTTGCAGTTGTAATTACCTTGTGTGCTTCAATATCTGCTGAATACGCGTCTCCGGGTCCAAGTCTTGCGCCCGAAGCTCCCGTTTGTTACAGTCCCAGCATTTTCCCCACGATCGTTTTCATCACTTCCGTGGAACCCGCATAAATCGGATGAGCTCTCACATCCCTGGCAAACCTGCAGATGGGATACTCCTCCATGTAACCGTAACCGCCATGGAGCTGAACGCACTGGTAAGCGACGCGGTTTGCCATTTCCGCAATCCATGCTTTCGCCATGCTGACCTTCTTCGTGATGTCTATGCCGTCGATATGTTCCTTTACGAGGCTGTCGATAAATGTTCTCCCCAGTTCGATCTCAGTTGCCATCTCTACGATCTTGAACGTGTTGTGCTGGAAAGAACTGACGGGCTTTTTGAAAATGATGCGCTCCTTGCAGTATTTTATGGTCATGTCAAGCATGGCCTCGGCCATCGCCTGTGAGCCGATAACCGCAAAAAGTCTCTCTCTTTGGAGCTTTTGCATCATATATTGAAATCCCTTCCCCTCTTCGCCGAGAAGATTGGATGCCGGCACACGACAGTCCTCGAAGAACAGTTCAGCCGTATCATTACTGTGGAGGCCCATTTTATTGAGTCTTCTTCCCCTGGAGAAACCGGGAGTTCCGTCTTCCACACAGATCAGGCTGATGCCCTTGTAACCGGCGCTCGTATCAGTTTTTACTGCGACGATCACCAGATTCGCATTCAAGCCACTGGAGATTAATGTTTTCTGTCCGCTTATGATGAAGTCGTTCCCGTCCTTTAGGGCCTTGGTTCGAATGGCTGCAAGGTCGGACCCGGCATTCGGCTCCGTCATTGCAATGGCAGTGATAATCTCACCTGTCACACAGCCTGGCAGCCATTTCTGTTTTTGCTCTTCGTTGCCGAAACTGTCGATGTAGGGCACAATGATGTTGCTGTGCAGAGAGGAATTAAATCCCGGGAAATCCCTTCGGTCTGTTTCTTCTTTTATAATTACGGAATACTCCAGGCCGGCGCCTGAACCACCGTACTTCTCCTCAACCCAGGGACAGAGAAAACCGTTTGCACCCATTTTGAGCCAGGCGGATTTCGGCACAATCCCGTCCTGCTCCCATTGCTCGTAATAGGGGGCCACCTCTTTATCCAGGTACTTTTGAAATTCCCTTCGAAAGATTATATGTTCCTCGCTAAAAAGGCCTCTTTCCATCGTTTCGCACCTTTTCGTGTTTCTGACGTAGCCGTCTTTCCTTATTTCACCTCCGGCTAATCCCTGCCTACGATTGAAATTGCCGCCACGTTCTTCCAGGGGTATCCGCCCAGGTTGTGAGTCAATCCGAGCCGCGGATTTCTCACCTTTCTCTCTTCGGGCACGCGGTCAAGCAACTGCTCGTACATTGCGTAGATCATCCTCAGCCCGGATGCGCCTATGGGATGTCCGAAGCATTTCAGCCCACCGTCAATTTGACAGGGCACCTGTCCGTTGAGATCGTAAAACCCGCTCATGATGTCCTCATAGGCCCCTCCTTTAGGAGAGATATGAAGATCTTCCATAGTGATCATCTCGGTGATGGAAAAGCAGTCGTGCACCTCCATCATGCCGATCTCCTGCCGGGGATTTCTGACCGCCGCCTCGGCGTAAGCCTTGCTCGCGGCGAGCCTGGTGGTTGCAAAATGGGCCCCGTCCCAATCCGTGTACATCTCCTCCTCGCCCGAGCTGCAGGCGATCTGGAGCGCTTTCACTTTCACGATGCTCTGATTGGGTTTCAGACTCCGCGCGATCTCCGGCGTTGTCACGATCGCCGCAGCCGAACCGTCGCTGACGCCGCAGCAGTCAAACAACCCCAGAGGATACGCAATCATCGGGGCCTTCTTGCATTGTTCTTCCGTAACAACCGTCCGCAGGTGGGCCCTCGGATTCATAGCCCCGTTGGCATGGCTCTTCATTGATACGTGCGTTATGGCATCCTTGATTTTCGTCATGGACAGCCCCCATTTGGCGCTGTAGGCTGTCGCCAGTTGGGCGAACATCCCGGGGGCGGTCATGTTGGCCATCTCCATAAACGCCTTTACGCCCCGGCCCCCACCTCCGGGAAGACCTCCGTAGCCCGTATCCTTGAGCTTCTCCACACCTAAGGCCAGGACAATGTCATAGGCCCCTGCCGCCACCGCATAGGCCGCGGCCCGAAACGCTTCCGTCGCCGTGGCGCAATAATTTTCGACCCGGGTGACCGGGAGAAACGGCAACTTCAATGTGACGGCCAGTGGGAGCGCCGCCTTGCCCACGTTGACCTCGTCGAAATGGGTCCCAAGGTACGCCGCCTGGATCTCCCTCTTCTCGATGCCGGCATCGGCCAGGCATTCCACAAAGGCTTCCACCATTAAATCCTCGGCACTGCAATCCCACCGCTCGCCAAAACGCGTGCATCCCATACCGAGGATAGCCACTTTGTCTTTGATCCCATCAGCCATTTACTTGACCTCCTTGACCGGAACTGCCTTCCAGAAGTAACCCGATATCCCGCGCCTCGCGTCAAAATATTTTCTTCGGAAACTCAAGGCCACCTGCATCCCCGTCTCGACTTCCTCCAAAGCGCAATCGGTGAAATCGAAATAATGTTTTCCCCCTCCCTCGAAGGCTACCGCACCGTAAATGGCCGGGGGGTTATACGAGGCGGCAAGCATGTCGCCCGTGTAGCTCATGATGCTCCCTCTCTTGTCGGAAAACAGGTAGTCCTCGTTCTGGTCGACAGCCCCGCAGGCCGGGTTCGCACAGACCCGCTGGGCGGGAAATTGCGGCGTCGAGCACTTAGTGCACCGGCTTCCCCATAATCCCAGGACCTCCCTGCGGTTCCGCCACTGCGCGCTCCACCGGGTCCAGAGGTCTTCCTCGCTTCTCATCCCCAGGTCAGCCGGGAGGATATCCCTCCAGACCAGGTATTTTTCATAGGGATCAAGCTCCGCACGTTTGGCCAGGCAGCCTGAAACGCCACAGCAGGCCGTTTTCTTGCCGATCTGGTCGGTAACCTCAAAATAGAGTGCATCACAGCCACTGCCGAAACTCACCACCAAAAGCTTATCGCCCGGCTTTGCCGTCTCGAGAGCCCCCGACAACATCACAAGAGTCTGGGCCGTCCCGCTATGGCCGATCTCAGCCTGATAGTTGCCCTGCTCACCCTCCGGTGCAATGCCCAGCATTTTGCTGAGCTTCTTGCGCGCAGCCGCGTAGTGGCAGTCATAGATCACCTTCGCAAAATCGGCCATTTTCAGCCCGTATTTGTCTAAAAGCCCCTTCACCACCATGGGAAGGAACTGCTCGTAGCCCAAATCCCGAATCCAGCGGTCATCCCACTTCCGGTCAAATTTCGAATATTCCCCCCGGTAGTGGTCCCCAAAGTCATAGGTGATCGAATAGCTGCCCTTATACTCCGCAATCACCTCCTCGCCGCCTACCACGAAGGCCGCTGCGGCATCCCCGAATATCATCTCCTCCGCTGAGGCCGGCCGCCCCAGCCTGCAATCGGCAGCGCAGACGATCAGGCCCTGCGCCCCTCCGGCCTGCACGCTTTCCAGCGCAGCCAGCAACGCAGTGGTCCCCGCTTTCAGTCCGCCGCTGAAATCCGCCGACCTGACATGGTCCCTCAGCCCCAGGGCCACAGTCAGAATGCCTGCGTTAAGGCGCTCCTTGTAGGGCAAGGTGGTCGAGGCCAAGTAAAGGCCGTCGATTTTCGAGCGTTCCACACCCTGCAGACAGTCCAGACCGGCGGCAACCGCCATCGTGACACTGTCTTCATCAAAATTCGCAACCGCTTTATCTCCCCGTGCATTTGCCGCTGTCGACGGGTCCATCCATCCCATCGCAGTGTATATTTTCCTGCGATCGAGTCGATAGCGCGGTACATACCCACTGTGTGATACGATTCCAACCATTGTTCAAGTCCTCCAAGTTCTCTGCTGTCCTAAGAAATGCCCGCCCAGGTCCCCGGTATCAAAAGCCGCCGTAACCGCCGCCGCAAATGAGGGTTTGACCCGATACGTAATCCGAAAGAGGGGAAGCAAAGAACAGGATGACCCTTGCCGCCTCATCCGCCGTCCCGGCACGTCCCAGCGGAATGACTGTCTTCCACCTTTCGCGGCCCTCCTCCGGAACTCCGATGGGGATCTTCTGTCCATCCCGTTCTATGAACGGTTCCTCTCCCTTTTTCTTGAGCTGCACGAGCCTGGTCTCTATCGCGCCGTATGCCACGCAGTTCACATTGACGTTGAACCTGCCCCATTCCTTGGCAAGCGTCTTGGTCATCCCGATAACGCCCATTTTCGCCGCAGCGTAGTTTAGCTGCCCGGCGTTTCCCTGTGTTGCCGATACCGAGGATATATTGATGATTTTCCGCATCACTGTTTTCCCGGCCTGACTTTCATTCTTGGCTTTCTCGCGAATCACCGGCGCAGCAGCCCGGATGATCTTGAAAGGCGCCGAGAGGTGTATGTTCAGCATGGCATCCCATTGCTGATCCGTCATCTTTTGAACGAGCGAATCCCAGGTGAACCCGGCGGCGTTTACGAGAACGTCTATGCTGCCGAACGTATCGACCGCCGACCGAACGATCTTTTCAGGGACCCCCTCCGCCGTGATATCGCCGACAACTGCAATTGCTTCTCCGTTCATTTTCTCGATTTCCGCCACAGTTTCTTTCGCCGGGCCCTCGTCAAGGTCGCAAACAACTACCTTCCCGCCTTCACGAGCAAACCAGAGAGACGTTTCCCTGGCAATCCCGCGACCGGCCCCGGTGACAATGCACACTTTTCCTTCAAGCATTTTTTCCATGTATATTCTCCATGAAATGGTGTCAGTTTTGGAGGTATCTCTTATCTGCCCGGCAAGTCAGCCTCGAAAGACCCGGCGATAAGCAGGGTCCCGTCCTGGTTTCTCGCTTCCAGGTCGCAGATTATCCTGTTCCCGGTCTTTTTCTTGACCACCCCGGTGACCCTAACGACATCTCCGGGCAAGGTCTTCCCGGCGAACCGCACGCCGAATTTCTTGATGTATTTCTTGGGGATCCAATTCGTCATTGCCTGACCGACAAAACCCATGATCAGCATGCCATGAGCGATAGTTCCTCCAAGCCCGACCGCTTTCCCGAATTCCCGATCGAAATGGAGGGGATTGAAATCGCCCGAAGCCCCAGCGTATTTAACCAATTGCACCTTGTCGATCGGGGCCTTGACGAGAACCGGCATGACATCGCCCACATTGATATTGTCCGAGTAGATCTCCTGCGCCATTGTTCGATTCCCTTATTTTCTTTCGATAATTACGGTTATCGACTTTAAAACCGGCTCGTTTCGCTGGTTTGTATACAAACACTCCCGCGTAACGATATCCATTTCGCCCGACCGTCCCGATTTTGTTTTGATTTCAGTAATTTTAGACCTTCCGGTCAGGACGTCCCCGGGATAAATGTCCTGGTAATACTCATAGCTTTCTTCACCGTGAAGGATCTTCGAATAATCTATTTTCAGGGTCTCCAGGGCCACCATGCCTATCCCGGTCCACAGCACCGGAACGGTAACGAAGGTAGGTGGAGCGACAACATCCCTATATCCTTCTTTTATCGCTGCCTCCTTGTCCGAGTAGATGGGATTGGGGTCACCGATTGCCTGAACGAGCTCACGGATCTTGCCTCTCTCCACTTCCCACGTAAAAGCAGGAAACTCTATCCCGATTAATGATTTGTCCGCCATTGCCCAATGTCCTCACAAGTAGTCTGTCAATCGCAAATATTTGTCTCTCATATAAAGACTGCACCTTAAATGGCGCCACAGGCGGCCACCTCCCGCAGCTTCTCCTCGGAATAGCCGAGAAGTTCGCGATAGACGATGTCGTTTGCCGACCCCAGCGGCAACCCTGGAAACCTGATGCGGCCGGGAGTACCGAGCAATCGGAATGGGATATTGGGGATTTTCAACATCCTGCCGGTCAGAGGGTCCTCCAGATCCACTATGCTGCCACGTTCACGATAATGGGGGTCCTCGGCCACATCACGCATGGTGGAGATTGGACCGATGGTGATACCCATTTGCTCGCATCTTTCCAGGACCTCATCGAGGTCCAGGCTGCCCACCCATTCAGAGACAACCTGGTTTATGATCTTGCGGTTTTGGTCCTTAACGCGCTCGGCATTGCTCTGGAAACGTGGGTCTTCGTTCATCTCAGGGTGGCCTACACACTCCATGAGGCGTTCAAATGGCTTCTGGACGGCTGCGGACAGAACCACCCATTTGCCGTCCCGGGTGAGATAGTTGTTGCGCGGAACTACGTAGCTGAGCTCGTTGCCCTTGGGCTGTGGACACTCGCCGGTGAGGTAACAGCTCAGAAAATCCGGGCCCAGCATGCCGAACAGTGGCTCGAAGAGCGAGATGTCTATTAGTTGAGCCCCGTGTTTCCCGCGAGTCTGAGTACGAAGGGCTATCATTACAGCAAAGGCAAGATGCACGCCCGCGATCAAATCGGCCAGCGCCATTGGGGCATTGGTGGGAGGCCCATCAGGCTGGGCATTCAGAAAGGTGAACCCGCTGAAAGCTTCCGCCAGGGTGCCAAAGCCCGGGCGGTTGGAGTAAGGACCGCTCAGCCCGTATCCGGAGATCTTGCCTATGATCAGCCCGGGGTTCGCCTCGAACAGGACTTCTTTCCCTAAACCGAGCCGTTCCATTGCACCCGGCCGCATGTTTTCGATAAGAACGTCGGCTGTTGGGATAAGGTCCATCAGGATCTGACGTCCCTCTGCAACTCGGAGATTCAAGGTGATGGGCAATTTGTTGCGGCCTACCACAGACCAAAAAGGTGCTATCCCCATGTCCTCGACCACTCCCCATCCTCGAGTGGTGTCCGGGACGGAGGGGTTCTCGATTTTGACGACCTCGGCCCCGTAGTCGCCCAATAGTGTCGCGGCAAATGGGGCCGCCATGACCGTGGACATGTCGATAACCCGGAGCCCCTTGAGGGGGAGTCCCGAGAAGTTCTCCTCGCGCCGTTGCGCGGAAATAAATGCCGAAAGTTCCTCTGGCGATCTCATGCAGATCCTTTTTCGAACTGGATTAAGAAACGATCTAAAATCACCATAGGCGAGTCTAGAGTTCGCCTTGTGCTTCAAGCTTTTGCAATGCCACCTGATATCTTAGATATCCGGGCGATACCTTTTCGCTTGATAGCATGGTCATTATGCCAAGCACAGGCATAGAGGCAATAAGAGACGGCCACATCGGGGCCCACCCGAATGGATTGCCCGCCACATGCCAGCACAGTGCGACAACACCCCCGATTATTATGGCCCAGAAAGCAGCGTTCCCGGTCACCCTGGGCCACATCAGAGCAGCCACGAGCACTACCCCGGCAACAGCGCGGATTTGAAATGCTCCCAGCATCTGGTAAAGAATGGATTCCATCCGTAACCCTATTAGAATACTGATAATTCCTACAATAACGGAGGCCACCCGTGAA
This sequence comes from Syntrophobacteraceae bacterium, assembly GCA_052143075.1. Classification (GTDB taxonomy): domain Bacteria; phylum Desulfobacterota; class Syntrophobacteria; order Syntrophobacterales; family Syntrophobacteraceae; genus SbD1. The sequence continues at coordinate 10,466 of JBKQTS010000221.1, forward strand.
AACATCAACTGCTGCTCTGAGGTGGCATCCTTCTTAATCTGCAAATAGAAGTCCCGTGTGAGAACAGTGGAAACAATGAGCAGAAGTGACGGCGCTACGCACAAGATCGTTGCCATAATGCCCATGGCTGCAAGTCCACCCGTCCAGGGTCCCAGAGACGAGGCCCCCGCAAACAGCGCTGTCCTGGCCGCTATGTTCGGCGCCAGCACTTTTGCGGACATTCCTATTATCAGGACGAACAAGACGAACGGGACAAGAAGCAACCCTCCCAGGAAAATGCCCTTTTTGGCTACTGCCAAATTTTCTGCACCATAAATAACGCCGGCTACTGTAGCTGAAGAGAACAACCCTACCGCCGTACCGAAACCCCAGGCAATTGTTGTCCAGACATTGGGATGCATGACTGAAAAGAAATGGCCGGGCAATTTACTTTGGAGCACATCAAAACCACCTACGGCTTTAATGCTGAGATATGCCACGATCCCCAATGCTATATACTTGACTAACGCATGAATGACACTCATCCATGCCAGGCCGCGAAGACCACCTGTGATCGTCAGTATGATAAAGAATATTCCAACAAACCAGGTTGCGGCTTCCTGACTAACTCCAAACATGGGACCTAAAATGGCCGCTGCTCCAATCGGCTGCAGTGCGTAAAAGATCACGTAACATACGAGAATAGTGAACATAAGCGCATATCGTGTTTTCAGGTCAAAGAGGGCAACATAAGCCTCGGGAACTGACATGGCTCCGAGCTGCCGGCCGATTACCCTATAGAATTTGGTAACGGTAAAGACGACCATAACGCAACCGATTGCCAATCCCCAAGTTGCCCAACCTGCCGACAAACCAATTTGGAATGCTCCCGCGGCATTCCCAATAGTTGCCGCACCTCCAACACATTCCCCAAACAGTAACGGTATAACCAAATAGAGGCTCAAATTGCGTTTTGCAACGAAGTGTTCCTGTACTGACTTGTTTGTACGCAGCAGATACATCGCCACGATAGTTGTAACTACCAGATACCCGATCATGATCACTGCCGGCTTCATGGGCCTATGTTCCTCCATTATTTCAGCAAAGCAGACACCGGACCGTCCGGCCGCCTATTTGCCACCGTATCGGGGGGGCCTTTTTTCCAGAAACGCATCCAGTCCTTCCAACCTGTCCTCGGTCGTAAAAAGGATCGTCTGGGCCATTTTCTCGATGATCAACCCGGTATGCAAATCCGCATTGGCGGCCGAATTGATAGCAGTTTTGGCAAACTTTACGGCCAGCGGCCCTTTGGCAAGGATCTTTCCGGCCATTTCCCGCGCACTGCTCAGCAACTCCTCTGCGGGGACCACTTTGTTCACCAGCCCGCACGACAGGGCTTCCAGCGCCTTCAGCGGGTCTCCCGTAAGGATCATCTCCTTGGCCTTGCCCGGACCGACAAGCCGTGTCAGCCGCTGAGTTCCGCCGGCACCGGGCAAAATGCCGAGGTTCAGCTCCGGCTGGCCTATTAGTGCCTTTTCAGAAGCAATCCTGATATCGCAGGCCAGTGCCAGTTCGCAGCCACCTCCCATGGCAAAACCGTTAATAGCCGCGATGGTCACTTTGTCCATCGCTTCCCAGCGGCTAAGAGTACGTTGACCCTCTGCCCGAAAGGTCTCGAGCATGCTGCGTTCCCGCAGGGACTTAATGTCTGCCCCGGCGACAAAAGCTTTCTCCCCGGCGCCGGTAATGATCACCACCCGGACCTGCGCATCCCCTTCCAATTCGTCGACGAGCTGGTCGAGTTCCCGCCATGTGGCCGTATCCAAAGCGTTTCTAACCTCGGGCCTGTTTACAGTCACCAGTGCCAGAGGGCCTTCTTTTTTCACGATCAGGTTCCGGTATTCCATGCTTCAGCATCCTCCCACCACTCTACTTGCTTTCGTAATCGTATACCCCTTTGCCCACTTTCCTGCCCAATCGACCAGCCTTAACGTATTTCACAAGCAGTGGCGCGGGGCGGTATTTCTCACCCAAACTCTGGTGCAAATATTCCAGGACTTTCAACCGGGTATCCAGGCCAACCACATCGATCAGCTCGAAAGGCCCCATGGGATGGTTCAGCCCCAGCTTGAGGGCTTTGTCGATATCTTGCGGACTGCCTACCCCCTGCTCAAGCATGTAAAAAGCTTCATTTCCTATCATGGCGTTGATCCGTGAGGTAACAAAGCCGGGGTACTCGTTGACCAATACCGTCTCCTTACCCATCTTCTTGCAGGCGGCTTCAGACGCGATGTAGGTTTCCTCGCTCGTATCCAACCCTTTGATAATCTCAACCAGCTTCATCAAATGAACGGGGTTGAAAAAATGCAGGCCTATTACTTGCTCAGGCCTCCGAGTCATGGAAGCAATCTCGGTGACGCTTTTGGCCGAAGTATTAGTGGCCAGTATGGTGTGGGGAGGGCTGGCTTCATCCAGGTCCCGGAAGACCTTGCGCTTCAGTTCCAGGTCTTCGGGCACTGCTTCTATCACCAAATCAGCTTTTGCCGCACATACCGCCATGTTCTCATCCAGTTTAATGCGGGCCAGGGCCGATTCTTTATCCTCCGCGGTAATCTTTCCCAACTGCACGCCTTTGGCAAGGTTTTGCTCGATGATTCCCTTGCCCTTCACCAGGAGGTCCATATTCATGTCGTTTAAAGTCACTTCAAACCCGCCCAACGCGCAAACATGGGCAATCCCCCGCCCCATGATGCCGGCCCCGATTACAGCGATATTCTTGATGCTCATTGTTCCCTCCGTATAGAAGCAGACGGTTGTTTGTCACCCCAAAGCCTGCGAAAATTGGCCGATGCCGCTCTAAACAGGGTATTCCCGCAACAGTTGCGCAGCGATGATGTTTTTTTGTATTTCCGAGGTCCCTTCGTATATCCTGGCGATTCTGGCGTCCCTGTAGTACCTCTCGATCGGCAGTTCCGTCATGTACCCCATACCGCCAAAGATCTGCACCGCCTTATCCGCTACGCGGCCATAAGCCTCTGAGGCGAAGTATTTCAGCATCGCTGCTTCCTTGATCACCTTCATGTCCTGATCCACCATCCAGGCCACCCGGTAGGTGAAACTTCGTGTCGTTTCCACGTCCACAGCCATGTCGGCCAGCATGTGCTGGATCGCTTGAAAGTTGGCGATCGGTTGTTTAAACTGAATGCGCTCCTGGGCGTATCTGACCGACATTTCGAGAAGCTTTTGCATCGATCCGAGGTTGCGGGCTGCCAGGCCCGCCCGGCCATTGGCAAGGATCTTGAGTGCATTCATATAACCCTGGCCTTCCTCACCGAGCACATTCTCCGCGGGTACCATGCAATCCTCGAAGATGATCTCCGAGCTATAGGACCCGTGTAACCCCATCTTTTTTTCGATTTTCCCTATGCTTAGGCCAGGGGTCGCCCTTTCAACGATGAACGAGGTTATTCCCTTCGGTCCCTTGGATTTGTCCGTCACGGCCATTACCGTGTAAACGCCGGCAACGGGGCCGTTGGTGATGAAATGTTTGGTCCCGTTCAGCACATAGTGATCGCCTTTCCTATCGGCCCGGGTCTTTATAGAGGCCGCATCCGATCCTGCGTTAGGTTCTGTCAGAGCGAAGGCCCCGATCATTTCCCCCGAGGCCATTCGGGGCAGGTACTTTCTCTTTTGTTCTTCGTTTCCCATCTTGACAATACCTACGGAACCGATCCCATTGTGACCTCCGAGCAGGGTTGTAAAACCATTGCACGTACGACCCAATTGTTCCAAAACAAGGCACTTGCCCACCATGTCGGTTCCCACTCCGCCGTATTCGACGGGAATGCTCAATCCGAACAGACCAAGCTCCTTGCATTCCTGAATGATCTCGTCCGGAATCCGGTCTTCCTCCTCGATGAGCGCGCCTAAAGGGTCAACCCTCCGGTCCACGAACTTCCGCATGGTGTCCACCAGCATCTGCATTTCTTCGTTAATGCTGAAATCCATAAACCTTTCACTCCATTTTATTGGTTAACGGTACTCGAAATCTCAGGAACAACACTATGCATCAAATACCATGTCGCAGTGCCGGACCTGAGGATGGGCGAGAACCTGCCAGGCGGATTCGATCTAAGCGCAGGGGAATTTGGCAGCGCGATCTTGAAACTTCTGGACGACCAAGCGGTTCTGCCGGCCATTGTTGATCCAATACTTGCTGAAGGGAGCATAAGATTTGGAAGAGCCGTCAATCACGCAGGTCTCTCTTCCCCTCATGGGGCCATCCACACCTCTGTTTAGCTGAGCGCAGCTTCTTTCAATAACCCCAGGCTCTCTGCTATGCCGAGGGTTCGCCTGGCCCATGCCGCCACTGGATAATCAATGAACTTGCCGTCCAACTGTACCGCGGCGATGCCTGCAGACTCCGCTTCATCGAAAGCTTTGACCACCTTCACCGCGTACTCGATCTCGCTTTGAGCCGGAGAGAAGATCTCATTGACGGGCGCAATTTGTGCGGGATGGATTACCAGTTTGCCCGAAAAACCGAGTTCGCGGGCAACCCTGCAGTCTTCTTTTAGCCCTGCATCATCCTTCAAGTTCACATATACGGTGTCGATTGGTCCCTCGATCCCGGTGGCACGACTGGCTACCGCAAGCTGTGACCTGGCGTAGAAAAGCTCGTTCCCTTTTCCCGAAAGCCTGATTTCCATGTCCAGAGCATAATCGACGGCGCCAAATGCAAGCCTCCTTATTCTGGGGCAAGATGAGGCGACCTCACAGGCTCGCGCCACCCCGCGGGCAGTTTCGACCAGGGGAAAGATCTCAATCTTTCCGGGCGACACCCCATATTCCTTTTGAAGTTGACCGATGAGCCAATCGACCCGCCTGACTTCTTCGGGACACTCCGCCTTAGGAAGCATTATTCCTGCAGGTCGATTGCCCACTACTGCCATAATATCCCCGACAATCCACGGCGTATTCACACCATTTACCCGCACGAAGATCCCCTCTCGACGCTCGTTGCTCAACACGTCCACGACCAGAGCCCTAGCCTTTACTTTTTCCGATACTGCCACTGCGTCCTCAAGATCCAAAATAACCGCGTCGGCGTTGCTGGAAATGGCTTTTTCTATCTTGCGGAGGTTGGTTGCCGGAACAAAGAGAAAGCTTCGGAAAGGTCCTATCATTTCTTTTCCTGTCTCACTTTGAACTATTCAGAACAGCAGACTCTCAATTACACTCGGTTTTCCAGACAAAGAGCAACGACTATGCCAATGGGCAATTCGTTCCACTACAGGGCGGGAGAACCTCCCCGGGGAACACGTGGGGGCAGGAGGTAGGCACCTATTCATTAACAAGGAGGGGCAGAAAATGGCTGCAATGTAATATTGCATTTCTGAAGTGGTTGACTGCAATCCATTTCACAACTGAAATAAACCAGGTCGATCTCACATTAGTGATGAATGAGGCCGCCGTCGGCGAGAGAACTTTGGCCTTTCTATTCTCTATTCTTTGTACATGGGGGTTCAGCCGAGGATATCTCTCCCTGCCCTTGAATTCCTGGTGACTCAAAAGTTCAGGACATGCGAATCATACTTTCTATGCGAGATCCGCCCGGTCCAGTTCCACATTCTGGCAAGGAAGGTTGAGAATCGGAAGATCACAAATTCTGTGTATCATCACATTCTGTATGATAGAAAGATTCAACGACTGTACCAGAAATACCTTGTAAAGTCTTTAATCCTAAAATATCTTGATTTTAAAACGATGCGGGGAAGTCGCCTCACTAACATATGTCACCATCCGGACATTATTTGCCGTCGATGAAAATTGAAACTTGCCCCTCGTCTCGGAGATATGCAGAAACTACATAATCACTTATTGGCCAAAAACGCCGCTTTCAGAATCGCACTTTGTGTTTGGAGCCGGATAAGAGGAGGCCTCAATGCCCCTAACTCGCCAAATGGAAACCGACATACAAAACGCTTGGTATCAATCCAGGGAAAGATACGAGTTGCTGGCAGAGGAGCTTCATAGGCTGCTGGATCACGATCAGAGATTTCCGCACGGGTCCGTTTATACGGTGAAGCATCGCCTAAAATCTCAACACAGATTAATAGAAAAGCTTGACGCGCTCAGTCCAGAAGAACTTTCTGGCGCGGTAATTGACGCTGCCACATTCCAGGATCATATCGCGGATCTTCTTGGGATGCGGGTCATATGCCTGCGAGTTTCAGATCTGGAAAAGGTGCAGCAATATCTGAGCTCCCTTCAGGCCGAGAACTCACTTTTGGTGCTGGATGGACCAACAAAGAAGGAGACCTTTATCCTGCGCCCTCCAAAAGGACTCTTTTCCGACTCCACATCGGACCTCCAATACTCTGGATATTCCTCAATCCATTACATTGTCAAGCTTGGGCCTGCAGTCAGGACACCACGGGATTTGTCTGGGTTGCGGGCAGAACTCCAAGTCAGGACCATTCTCGAAGAGGCGTGGGGCGAAATCGACCACAAGTATCGGTACGAGATTAAACGCTCTGGAAACTCCGTTCCACAGTCAATCGAGTCCGGATTTCGAGATCTTGCGCTTTATCTCCAAGCTGCTGCTCACCACGCTGAACATCTTTGTGAAGAGGCTGAGAAGCTCTCGCAAACCGCTGCTGCACCGGGATCGCCTGAGTCGACCGGAGCGGAGGAACCAATCGCAACTTCACAACCACCGCAGGCGTCCGTACCTCCTAAGCTTGCGCTGAAGCAACGCCTGGGCTTCGAGCCCAGTCCGAGAACGGTTTCCTATTGTCTTCGGCGCATCGCTGAACATGCAAAGTATAACAAGATCCAACTCGGCCCTAATGATATCCAGGCCATTTTGACCAATGAGATATTGGATGAATATCGGGAGATCTACTCAGAAGTGTGCGGCGTCGATCCATTCTCATTTTCGAATGCCACCGATCTTGATGCGAATGTCGTGCCCCTAATTAACTTTGCCCTATTTAGTATGGTGTTTCCAAAGGAAACGACTCGGCAGCAGCTTACTCAACTTCTCCGGAATGTCAGTTCGCCTGGCAATGACGCGACATGCTCAGAGTCGGCAAGAGGCGAACACCCTAAAGGGCCAACAAGTGCATCCAGCGGACACGAATAAGACATCGTACCCCTGATGATCGCGTTATTGTTCTTAAAAAAAAGAATGAGGTCCTTGAAAAAGGTAAGTATAGTGCACACTATCCGTAAAGCGTGTCGCTCCACTACAGCCGGCGCACAGAAGAAGCCTGCTGCCACTGGGGCAATCGCTTCATCTACTCTCACAATATTCGTCTTCCGGCGGGAATCGCTGAACCGAAAATCAACGTATTCCTCAGCCATCTGGCTGTGAAGGAGGACTACGTAGACCATGAAGCGACCCAGCGCTCACATCACAGGTGATCTTGCGGAGTTCCAGGTCGCGGCTGTGCTTCAGGCACGTGGCTGTGCCGTATCCAAGTTAGGGGCGGACTACGGCGAAGATCTTTCAGTTGAAATTCCCGTTGACGGCGATCTGACGGGCGCACGGATTCTAATCCAAGTAAAGGGGACCCGGGTGGGTGCACGGCCGCGAGCGAAAGCAATCCAGTTGGCACGCATCTCCACTAATGTGCTAAAGAAGTGGAGCAGAACCGTCTCGCCAGTAGCTCTCGTGCAGTGGAATATTGTCGACCAGACTGGACACTTTCTGTTCATGAACAGTGCACACTCATACTGCTGCGATTTCAAGCAAACCGCTAAGAGCAAGACTATCTATGGCGCTCAGAGCGACTTGATTTCGAGCACTAACTGTGATCTCTTTATCACAAATGCTCTGCTGGCGCATCGACTCCAGTCGGAACTCATACACGGCGTCTCCGATTTTGACGATTGCAGGCAGGAATTATCTGAAGAGATCGTTTCAAACAGTGTGGGCATCCTTGAGACGATAGGGCTTCTTGAGAACCGCGACGGAGGATTTATCCTCTCCGAGTCTGGCAAGGAAGCTTTCGTCGAAATGCTAGATGACATTCACACATCTCAGCCAGATTGGTATGCCGAAGATGTTGTCCGAAGGGCGATCGTTTACACCTTGAGACGTTCCCTCCGAGCAGAACCCATTTCGGAACCTCGCCTCCTCACCAATTTGCTCAAGGTCGCATGCTACTTTTTGGCTGCACCTCAGTTCGAGAGGCTAATGGCGGAATGGGGTCACCCAGTGAGTGGTAAGGACGGGGTGAATAACCGGTGATGAACGGTGCCTAACGACGCGTTCCATCGACGGCGCTTGGAGCGCGCCGCGGCTGGCCACGAGCGTTAGGTTTTGGGTTTTCATTGGGCATTAGCGTAGCGCGTGGGATCAGTCCTGAAAGCGCAAAATTATATCATAATCCCCCTTCCACTGTTGCGATATATCGGTAAAATAGTAGTCTCGGAAAGTGACTGAATCACCTAACATCGCTTGATATTCACAAAGGAAGATTGAACACAATGGCGAGAAAAGAGTTTCATCCTTCTGTTGTAGAGTCAGTACTAATTAAATGCCGTCGCCATTGTTGTGTATGTGGTCAATGGTGTGGACAAAAAATCGAGGTTCATCATATCGGATCTTCTGATGATGATTCGGAAGACAATGCCATAGCTTTGTGTTTCGACTGCCATGCTGATGTTGGCCACTACAATCCGAAACACCCTAAAGGGAGAAAATATTCAATAAGTGAGTTAAAGAAATTAAGAGATTTGACCTATTCGAAATACTCTCAAATTATACCTGATATTCCAAAAGGCTCTTCTGACTACGGACGTGGCTTTCATGATGGAGTAACATGGGCGGAAAAGATTATCACAGTGAAAGATGCGTGGCGACTTCTGAGCACCTGTGGTGACTTCGCTTTAGAAATACTGATCCATTTCGAGAATGACGACTACGATACGATGATGGATCTGCTTTTGCTCGACAGCAATGTTGATACAGGAATGAGTATCTCCCAACCCGATGGCCATAGATACGCATGGTCTGCTGGTCAAGCTGCTGGATTATGGGACCTCGACGGTAATGAAGAGCAAATCTCTCTTACTAAACGAGGAAGAATATTCAGAGAGCTAGCCTTCACAAATCGAGAACTAAAGAAGAGATTTGACCAGTTGAAAGAATTTTGGCAAGGCGCTCCTTTTGATAAACATGCAAGAAAACCAGCACGTATTAGAAATGAGGGTTACGGAGTTCATGATTTCCCAGCGGGCGTAATGAATTGGCTACAAACTGAGGTGTACAGTCTCATAAGGCAAAAAGCGGACAGATCTCAAGTCTATGTGGTACAAAATGTTACCCCTGAAAGGCTTTCGTTGCAGGACATTGAGACTGGGACCATAAGCACCTTTGATAGGAAGGATATAATTGATCTAGAAGTAGATCGTGAAACAGGAGAGCTTCTGATTGAAATTAGGTGATCGGTGATATGTCAGCATACAATGTTAACATTAGTATAACAATCACACTTTATTTCAGGTGTATAATACTGTCACACAACCTGATTGTTTTTATTATTCGCTCACGCTGTCAAGTATGTCACTCACCAACAATATTCTAGTATAGCATTCCTTAAATAAGTTGACATTATGGCACAACCGCAATGTGGTGTTGGAGGCAGTCGAGACGATCACCGAATATCAATGAACTTACGGAATGTAACACTCAACTTCTACAGTGCCAAAAAACTTATTTTGTAATTACAATAACATAGATAGGTACTTGACTTTCTTGGCACTACATTTTCGCTCTTTGAAAACGGAATCAGATTTCGCGGATGGTGGGAGGGA